>JANQKI010000270.1 GCA_028281165.1 Opitutaceae bacterium
ATTTCTCCTGTTCAGGCCAATTTGATGTGGACAGTAAAACTTAAGAAAGCTTCTGATTTCATTGGGAAGCAATCTCTCCTCGAAGAAAAGTCTAGAGGCCCCGCAAAGCGTATCGTCTTTTTTAGGACAGGGGATCGACGCATTATTCGTCCCGGAACTAGGGTGGTGGCGGATGATGGAGGGTCTGGCGAGGTGGTCTCCGGCACCTTTTCACCTATGCTTAACGAAGCGATCGGTTCAGCCCTGATAGACGCTTCGTCAATTAAAGCTGAATTGGCCGTAGACGTGCGCGGAAAGGCCGTACCGCTTATTCCTGTGAGGCCGCCTTTTATCGAACTCAATCCTCAGGGATGATAGGCATGGCGAAGATCAGTCGAGTTTGTGGGAGCGGATAGTCATATAGGCATGTATTTAAAAAATGAATATACCCGAAGATCTGAAATATACCAAAGAACATGAGTGGATTAAGCTGCTAGACAACGGTGAGGCGATGGTCGGCATCACGGACTTTGCTCAAAACAGTTTAGGCGACATTACCTTTGTGGAGGTTCCGGAAGAGGGGGACTCCTTTTCTGAAGGAGAGTCGTTTGGCGTCGTGGAATCGGTTAAGGCCGCCTCCGATTTGTACATGCCGCTCGATGCCGAAGTTGTTGTTGCCAACACGGATTTGGAAGACGCTCCCGAAAAGGTGAATCAATCGCCATATGACGATGGCTGGATTGTGAAAATCAAAGTTTCAAATCCCGACCAGCTGGGATCCTTGCTAGACGCCGCTGCTTACAAAGAGATCGCGCAGGACTAGCATCTCTCTTCAATCTTGGACTTAGTATACGATTTTAAACTACGTCAACCTGTTGCCAGATATTGATCTAGTATGGGTTTTGCCAAAGAGATGCTTAAGATATAGATAGTCGATTCCCCAACTCTCTGATGTGTTTATACTTAGGATGGGTTTTTCTTTGGCAGACGCCTTGTAAAATAGAGATTGGGGACAATATTCCACCATCCTGGTCTTTCTGGACCTAAGTTCACTACAAGCGACTCTAAGCCAATGAGAAATTTAAAAATCTTTCTTCTCCTTTTTCTTTTTTCGGCAAACGCCGCGAATTTGTGGTCTGATGAACGCCCCAATGTTCTATTCATCGCTATCGATGACTTGAATGACTGGGCTGGTCCTTTTGGAGGCAACCCTCAATGCAAAACGCCGAACATGGATCGCTTTGCAGAGCAGGGCGCTACGATATTCATGAACAACCATTGCGCGGGTCCTGTATGCGGTCCCTCGCGCTCCGCTCTCCTGTCGGGTTTTGCTCCCTATAATACGGGCTTGTACAGCAATAGTGATAACATGTTGGACTCCGAGATCGTGCAAACCCATGCAACCTTGCCGGAATATTTCAACAAGCATGGCTATGCTACTGCTTCCAGTGGCAAAATCTTTCACGCCCATAGTTCAGCTAACGGTTTCGACCGTGGCCAGTGGGCATTCGAAAATTGGATACAGGCTGGAGGCGGATGGGGCGTTGACCAGGACACGCTCTATTCGAGGCGGAAGGGGATTCTGAATGGAGTCGTCCAGGAAAATCCAAAATATGCCGATCCCCACGGATCCGAATTCGCATGGGCTTCCACAACCAGGCCAACGGAAGAAACCGGTGATTACATGACTGCTAAGTGGGCTGCTGGCCAGTTGCAAAAGAAATGGGACCGTCCTTTCTTTCTCGCTGTCGGCATTTTTCGTCCTCACTTGCCCTGGTACGCTCCGCAGGAGTTCTATGATATGTACGATCTGGATACGATCGAGTTGCCAGAAGTTAAAGACGACGATCTTGACGATATAGTCGACGCCAATGGCAAGCCCGCGTTCAAGCCCAGTTCCGACTACCTTTGGTGTCGACAAGATGATAGCATTTTCAAGGCGGCCGTTCGCGCCTATATGGCTTCCACATCATATGCCGATTATTGTCTCGGAGTCATTCTCGATGCGTTGAAGGATAGTCCCCACTATGACAATACAATCGTGTTTATCTGGGGAGATCACGGCTGGCATTTGGGAGAAAAGCTGCGCTTTCGCAAGGCCACCATCTTTTCCGAAGCAACAAGGGCTCCGCTGATGGTTCGCCTTCCTGGAATGAACAAGCTTCAGAGAGTTTATTCGCCGACCAATCTTTTGGATATGTATCCAACGCTCGTTGAACTCTGTGGCTTGCCAGAGAAGGAATTAGATGGAACGAGCTTTGCCAATTTGCTGAAAGACCCTTCCTCGAAAGGAAACAAAGTTACACTGACTACACGTGGGGCTGGATCTGTCAGTGTTCGAGATGAACACTGGCGTTATGCTCGTTATAGGGATGGCGCGGAGGAGCTCTATAATCTGAAAGAAGACCCGATGGAGTGGACGAATTTGATTAATTCCAATCGTTCCGCAGCAAAACGAGCAAGGAAAAAACTGGCTAAGCATTTCCCCCAAAATTTTGCCGAGCCCATAGAGAGCAAAAAGTATCCAAGAGTTGCTGGCCCCGATCTAACGCTTAAAGCGAAGCGTGACTTGGCGACCCTTAAGTAGCGGGGAGACAGGTTTTATCAACCACAAACTTCACAAAAACCACATAAGCTGAATAAGGGAAATGCTATCTTTTATCAGTTTATCTATTTGTGAAGAGGCGGGGCCAATCGATGTTGTTTCGATGATCAGCGATTGCCGTCGCATCGTTCTTCCAAAAAGGCTTTCAGCTTCTTGAGGTTTGCCAAATCATCATCGAATCCTCCGAAGTACTCGATGGAAATAGCACCTTGGTAGTCTCGACGTGTGAGTTCATCGATCAGCTCTTCGATATCATCACAGCCGTTCGGATAGGGAGCTTGCATGTTGTCGACGCTCGAAGTCCGTACATGTACATGCGTCGCGAAGTCGAGTAAATCTATCGTGTCACGCAAGTGGAGATCTTGCATCGTGTAGTGACTGTTGTCATACGTGATGCCTGCCTGCGGTTCGATGGATTTCAGGATATCGAGGGCAACGCTTGGGTTTTCCATGGCCGTGTTCTTGTGGCCTTCCAGCGTCAAGCCGACAGGTTTCCCTTCATGCAGTTTGGCTAGAAGAGGCGTTTGACGGCGCGTAGCTGTGACGGCTTCATCGAAACTGTGCTGCTTCAGGCTGGAGGGCTGAACCGTAATAATCGGGCACGACAGCTTCTCTGCGAAGCTGATCAATGCCTCATGTTCCTTTAGCAGTATTTCCTCAGAATCGGCATCCGTATTTCCAATACGCTTGTTCGTGCCTGAGTTCATGGCGCAGACATGCAGGCCACTAGACAAAATGGAATCCACAGTTTTATCAATATCCTCAGCACTGGCAGATGCTAGCCAGGAAGGATTGATGTCCTGCCAGTCTTCGAAAGTCGCTAGATCCACGTGATCGAATCCGATTTCCTTAATCTTGGCTAGCTTATCATAAAGATTCGGATACGCATCGTTGGAAAGACAAAGTGTGCTGCAGGCTAATTTGATTGGCATATTCTCATAGAAGGGGTGGTAAACCATTAGGTCAAGTTCCACGGTCTGTCATTGACAGAGCTTAAGGTTTGGTCCATCGATGAAAAGGCCCTTGATGGTTGCTTTTTCTCTTTATTCAATATTTTGGATACAAAGCCGTGAATGTTACGCAACTACCTTTCAATCAACTTTTAGGTTTGCAGAAATGCCAAAATCAGGACGACGGTATTCTTGAGCTTCCGGCGGATCCCAAGTACTTGAACCATGTGGATACTGTCCATGCTACGGCTATTTATGGTTTGGCCGAGGCTTCCAGCGGGCAGTTCCTTTCGGACAACATTAAGGTCTCGAAGCACTCCATTGTCCCTATCTTGCGCCGAGCGGAGATTAAATACCGCAAACCAGGTATGGGCAGTCTCTTTTCTCGAGGCGTTTACAACGCGGAGGATTGGGATCAGTTCCACGCGACCTATGCGGATCGCAAACGAGCCTTGCTGTCCTTTCCGATTGAAATCCTAGATGAAGAAAACGCGATTATCGCTTTGGCCCAGTATGAATGGTTCATTGCCGAAAAGCCAAAGGATGATGAGTAACCTTACTGAAATTGGAATGGGTTGGGAGTGGCATACGCGTTGATGTTTGATGAATGTCAAAGTCCTATCTTCGGCATGTCCTAGACACGCCACTACAAATCTTTCTGTAGCGGAATGTCCGAGACATTCCGAAGAGAAGTTGGTAGCGACCATCGTCCCGCTGTCTTATATCAAATGTTTTCTCAATGCTTCAAACGTTTCGTTTTGCAGCAGACTTTTTCGATAGACCAGGCTTACGGGGCGGGTGAAACCGGTCTGGGTCAAGACCATCGATTTACTGCATCCCTGTGTCATGCGCTTAGCGATACCCTCAGGAGCGAGAGTGGTCCCGAATCCGCAAGTGGCCATGTTGACTGCGGAGGCGTAGGACTCTTGGTAGCGAGTGATGCGGTAGCCTTGCTCTTTTACGTGACGGCTTATCGATTTCCAAGTGGATGCGTTGGTTTCGATGGAGATAAGCTCTTTCGTATCCGAATTTTTACGACTAACAAGTATCATTTGCTCTTGCCTAAGCGGGTCGCTCACCAAGCCCTGGGCGCCGAATGAGGAACCGGCGCAGATGCCGACATCGTAGGCTCCCATGCGAACCTTGTCTACTATGACCGGACTTCGATGGGCATGGATCTCCAGTCTCAGTCCTTCTATTCGCCGGAGCGCTTTTTGCAAAACTTCAGCTCCCCAGGAAGTGAGAATCGATTCGGATACGCCGATGACGATATTCGATGAGGATGAGGATTGCGGCTCTAAAATAGATTTCAGCGTAGCCATGGCCTCTCTTGCTTTGGACGCCATTTGCAAGCCCCCATCGGTCAGTGAAATCTGCCTTCCTTGTCGCTTGAAGAGCTGCGTTCCGGAAATCGCTTCCAGCTGAGCTAATCGTTTGCTGGCGCTGGATTGCGTGATACGGAGAGCAGTGCTGGCTTCGGTTACGGAGCCTGTCTGATGAAAGGCGATAAGGGTTTCAAGGAGTTCTGTCTTCATATTCTTTAAAGGAAACTTAAGTATGCTTATTATTCCTATTGTTCAAGAAATAGATTGTATCCAATTTTCCTGAATGTGGATAGTCTTCCTCCTCTCTGCATTGGGTACGAGTTTTCTTTCCGGCATTTTTGGTATGGCGGGAGGATTGTTGCTCATGGGTGTATTCGGTTCTTTATGTCCTATTCCCATAGCCATGATGTTGCATGGTTTTACGCAATTGTTCAGTAATGGATCAAGGGCCTGGCTGCTTCGAGAGTCGATTCGATGGGGAGTGACACTCCCTTACCTTTTGGGTTGGCTGGTCACCTTGACGGTATTTAGTCTCGTGTTTTTCGTCCCAGAGAAGAGCTTGTTCTTTCTGCTTCTTGGAGCCTTGCCGCTAATCGGCTTAATCCTGCCTCAGTCTTTGACGCCTGATGTCGTTAAACCCAGAAACGCCTTTCTTTGTGGACTGCTGGTCACTGCTATCAACATTCCGGTTGGCGTAGCAGGGCCCATTCTCGACTTGTTTTTCGTGAAATCAAGTATGACGCGTCATGAAATTGTGGGGACAAAGGCTATCACTCAAACCTTAGCTCATTTCGGCAAGATTCTCTACTACGGTTCTTTCTCTTGGCGTTTAGGCGGTTCATCGTCTTTTGAACTTGAATACTGGATGACTGGCCTCCCGATAGCCGCTATTTGCGGAACGCGTCTGGGCAAGTTCGTATTGGACAGGATGCAAGACCATCAATTCAAGTGGGCCGCCAGAGTTCTGATTGGAATCATAGGATTCGGCTTTTTGTTAAAAGGACTCTGGATGCTGTAGCCTGATCTATCATTGGTTGATTTTTCCAAATAAGCTTTGTGGGCTAACTTGGAACCAAGATAACGTTCTAAGCATGGATATGCGCGAAGGGAAAATGACTCTTGGAGCTGTGATGTTCGATCAATACGAATTGCTCGATTTCTATGGTCCACTGCAGCTCTTTGGAGGGATGAGAAATGAGCTTGAAATTATAACGCTCGCGGAACGAGAGGGTGCTGTTACAGCCAGTTCGGCTTCACAAGTGCAGGGCTATGCTGATTGCAGTTTCAAAGACTGTCCAAAACTTGATATCATTCTGGTTCCAGGTGGTTTTGGCACGCGAGCGATGGCAAAAGATGAGGGATTTTTGCATTGGCTCAGGACAAAGGCCGAGGAAACCGAGATTGTAGCTTCGGTTTGCACGGGGGCTCTTTTATTGGCTTGCGCAGGCTTGCTGGATGGGCGCCGAGCGACAACCAACAAGCTTTGTTGGGCAGAGATAACAGGCTATGCTCCAAGGGTAAACTGGATGCGCCAGGCAAGATGGGTCGATGATGGCAAATTCGTAACGGCCTCTGGCGTGTCGGCCGGAATGGATATGGCTCTAGCTTTGATTGAGCGTATTTGGGGAGCGGAACGAAGAGAGCAGATTCGAATAGGGGCTGAATACGACTGGCACTCCGATCCGAACTGGGATCCGTTCGCCAAGGTTCACGGCTTGGTCTGAGGTTTCTAGCCCGACCGAAAATGTTCTTCAGAAATTGTTCTTGCAACCGATTCATTAAATACTTAATTTTCAGAAAATACTGAAAATATAGGATATAAAATGAAAACTGTGATGAACAAGCCCTGGATTTTCTATGATGCGGAATGCGGCATCTGCAGAACGGCAACGAGGGTATTGAGGCTCCTTTTGGGTTCCAATGCATTGGTGGTGGAGCCTTTGCAGACAAATCTGGCTCGAAGGCTTTTCAATCTGGAATTCGGAGCAAGGCCCTCGGAAATGAAGGCTTTGACCGCAGAACGAAGAAAACTGGGTGGGGTCGATAGCTTATTACACCTGGCAGGTCTAGTGTGGTGGTTAAAGCCCATAGCATGGGCTAGTCGTGTGAAGGGGATCTACAATTTAATGAAAACCGCCTACCACTGGCTAGCAGCGAACCGCTACTGCTTTGGGGGTACCTGCAGGTTCAGGGAGACTGTATGAGTTTTTCAACCACAGATTACGCAGATAGACGAAGATTTTGCCCTAAAGCGAAAGACGTTCAACACGTCAATGCTAGACGGAGAATGTGCGACAGGCCTTTTTTCATTGGAGATTGGAAGGATGCGGTCTTCATCAATTACGAGGTGGATGCTGGCTGGTTGCAGAGCGTGGTTCCTTTTCCATTGGATTTAAGAGAGGGTAGGGCGTATGTAAGCCTGGTCGCTTTCACCATGTCCGATTTCTGGCATGCTTGGCTGGGAAGGTGGACTCGCTGGCTTCTTTGGCCTTTTGCCGTTCAGAGATTTCTCAATGTTAGAACGTATGTGAAGGTTGGAGACGAAGCTGGGATCTTCTTTTTGACCGAGTTTGTCTCGAGTCCGTTTAGCTTGCCGCTTGGCTATCTGGCTTATGGCTTGCCCTACCATCTGGCCAAGGTCGTATATTGGCAGAGTCCCGGGGACGGAGTGTTTCATGGTTTAGTGGCTAGTCCATTTGGCGATGAGAATCTTGCTTATCAGGCTGAGCTGGTTGAAGCTGAGAACTACAGGCAAAGCGAACCTGGCTCGCTTAAGGAATTTTTGCTCGAGCGTTACGTGGCGTTCACTTCTTTTGGAAATTCGAGCCGCAAATTCCGCATTCGTCATAAGGTATGGCTGGCTGTGGATCTCGATTTAGAAATGATCGACGATTCATTAATGACTCGAAGATTTCCTTTTTTGGACAGAGGGCGCATTGCAAGTGCATATCATACGCCAGGCGTATTCGATGTTTGGATGGGGAAGCCGGAAAGAGTTTGAACTGCTTTGAGCCTTAGATTGATGGCCGTGTCGTTGTTCCCTTTTGCCAGGTTGGACGATGAAGAATGGCGCGAGGATTGTCCGTCAAGCCGGATTCGTTATGAATGAGCGCTTGGAGCAGAAGATCGACGGCGGAAGCTCCGATCTGCCGACTGTTGTTTTCCAACCTCGTCCAATCATCGCAGTTCGGGCGGCTTCCGAGCAGGATGATTCCAGTGTCCTCGGGGCATCGCTTCCCATCGCTTGCCAGAAACGCTCGCGTTTCCTCGAAGAAGGTCAGTATTACGTCTGGCTTGTATTGACGATGCCACTTCAGGAATCGCGGCTTGCTGATCTCATGTCTTAAGATGGGAATGCGATTCGCTGGCGAGAATCTCTCTTGGCATTTGGCGAAAGCCGCGGAAAGATGGAAATCGGTTCTCATATCGATCGCTTTTGAAATATAGAGGCCAGGTCTTCGGTATCCAAGATTCTGTAATTCATCCATCGCTCTCGCGATCACGTCAAAGCCGTCCACGATGGTCGACGACATCCCGCGGCGGATGGCAGGAAAGCCGGCGGAAATGCAGGATTTGGATTTCCAGATCGGGCGGTAGTCATCGAAGCAATTGTGGTTGTGGATGAAGCCGACTACGATAACGCCTGAAATACTGCGCGTTTTTAAAATACGTGACAGGCGATTGGCATTCATACGCGGGTCTTGCAGCCAAAACGTATCGATTTTGCAGCCGGAGGATTCCGCTCTGCTTTGGCAGCCTTCGTAGATTTTCCGATAGCTTGGACTGATCTTCTTCGTGTCGGGATGAATGTGGGCGTTGAGAATCGCTATGGTCTGATAGTAGACCTCGTCCGCCCGCTTTCGGATGTCCGAGAGGACTCGGCTCACTACCGGATTGCTTCGGTAGCCGAGTTTTTTGGCCGCTTTCTTGACGGCTTCCCTGGTTTTTCGAGATATGCGCGGGCTGTTGCGCAGGGCCAGGGAAACGGTGTTGGCCGATACGCCAGTTTGGCGAGCGATTTCATTAAGGGTAATGCGAGGCATGTGGCGAATTTAGTATTAACGTAATACAAAGAAGCGACTGCTTTTTGCAAACGTATTCATCGTGAAGCTTTCTGATGAAACGATCTAAGCGAGGTTTCTGGCGGTGGCGCGCCTTTGAGGCTCCTCTATTTAATGGGCGAGTGGGTCGCTCTGCTCAGTGGGAAACGATGAAACGTTTCTATAGTCTGTCCCAAACCTATCCGGGGACAAATTCCTGCCAAATCGCTATTTTCGTTCCCAGGGCATGAGCTCCATGTGGTTGGGTCGGTAGGCTTTGATGTCGAGGCCTTTTTCTTTGGCCAGGGCTTTCTTGGCGGCGAACGATTCATCTGTGTCTCCAGGATTCCAGTACCAATCGTGAGGCTCGTGGATAGCGTCCATGAGCTCCCCTAGTTCGTCGGCTTTGTCTGGATACAGTTTAGAGAGATCGCGCGCCATGGCGAGGTCTTCCTCCATCAAGTAAAGTTCGACCGGCTTTTCTGGATGTTCACGGAAGGCGAACCAAGGTCCTTGGCGGATGGCTTGTTCGTTTTTCTTGTAGAAGTACAGGACGCGGTCGGCGGGAATGGTGTTGCGATCTCCTTCGATGAGCGGAAGGAGATTGTAGCCGTCAAGGCCTTCGGGTACTGGTTGTCCTGTGATGGCGGCGAAGGTAGGGAAGAGATCGACGAGCCAGACGGGCTCGCTAATGATTTTCGGCTTCGTTTGGCCGGGCAGTTTCATGAAGAAAGGAATACGCATTCCGCCTTCGAGTGCGGTGAACTTGCCTCCGTGGAAAGGTCCTTTGTTCTCGAGGTCAGGGTTGTCTGGCCAGACGTGTGTACCGTCTGGAAGCGTGTAGTCGTTTTCCATGGTGTATCCATTATCGGATGCGAAGACGATGAGCGTATTTTCGTACAGTCCTTTGGCTTTCAAAGTATCAATTAGTCGGCCGACCGCGATGTCCAGACGCTCGACCATGGCTCCCCATTCGCGAGCATGGAGGGACATGTCGTGGTCGTCGGCGAGCTGACGAAGATCGTCGATGATGGTTGGACCGTGCGGTAGATTGGTAGTGAAGTAGAGAAAGAATGGATCGTCTTGATTGGTTTCGATGAACTGTTCCGCTTTTTGGTCGAATAGGTCACTGGCGTAGACGGCTGTGTCGAGGTCTACGTAGACAAGTTTTCCTTCGTCGTCATAGTATTTTGAATACTCATGGGCGACATCGTCTTTTTCGTAGAGGGGTTCCATGACAAGTTGCTCGTTGCCTGGCAGGGGAATGTTTCGATTGTTTTCGTAAAGGACGAGCGGAAAGTAGGAATGGGCTTCGTAGTGAGTGAGGTAGCCGAAATGGTAGTCGAAGCCTTGGGCCAGCGGTTGTCCGGTCGAATCCTTGTACCCGAGTCCCCATTTCCCCACTACACCGGTCTTGTAGCCGGCCTTTTGCAGCAGATGCGCGAAGGTGAAGGTGTCGGCAGGAAGTGGTTCGAAGCCTCTGGCGCTGCTGTTGAGTCGAATAGGGGAGCGCCCAACGTGCAATCCAGTAAGAAGCGTGGAGCGCGAAGGGGCGCATTCCGGAGCTCCGGTATAGGCTTGGGTGAAACGGGTGGAGTTGGCCGCGAGACGATCGAGGTTGGGCGTCTGAAAACGCTGCTGGCCGTAAGCGCTAAGATCACGAAAGCTAAGATCGTCGGAGAAGATGAAGAGAATGTTTGGCGTTTCCCTAGCTTGCCCGGGAAGGACGACTGTCAGAAATAAAGTGATGTGCGCGAGGAGGCGTTTCATGGCAATCAAGGGATGATATGCCCGCGAGTCTCTTATAAATGAGAGTGATCGAGGTCTTGGGCGGGCTTATTTTTTTGCATAACGTATCATAGGAGGCTGGCGAAGCTAGGCGAACTTTGTATTAACGTAATACGGCAAAGGAATTTTCTCTGGGAAAGCGGTACGCTAAACCTATGGATTTCTACCGCATAGCGTCGCCTCATTAATAGCGAGCGGACTGGCAAACGAGAAACCTTCAGATAGAAGTCGAGAGATGACTCGAATCAAATATCAAGTTAGCTTGAAAGACTCATTATGGCTTATGGCTTCCGTTGTCTGCCTGCCTGCCGCTATGTCTCAAATGGTGGCGAATATCGATTTGCCTGAGGACATGAAGGCGCCGCATTTGAAAAAGATCACGAGCTTCGGACAGCGCTGCGACTGGTCGCATGACGGAAAGCGGCTGATCTTCTTGGAGAAGACTTTTGGAGATGTTTACGAAGTCGAGGTTGAAACCGGGCAGTTGACGCCGCTTACGCACCATTTCTTTCATGAGGGCTTTACTAGAGCTTTGTATTTGGCGAATGGCGACATTTTGTTGTCTGGCTCGAAAACCTTTGATTCGAGCGACCCTTGGGCGAGCCGCAGACCGCCGCTAGCAGAGCTGTGGATACTCAAGAAAGACCTTTCCGGTCCACCAACTCGATTGGGGGAGCCTTGCAAGGAGGGTCCGACGGCCTCGCGTAAGAGCATGAAGATCGCTTGGACTGTGGATGATATTTATTTGGCGGACATTGTGTACGAGGACGGCGTGCCGAGACTCGCAAATCGGAAAACGATCGTGACCTCGGACGACCTGCCGGGCGATGTTCACGGCTGGCATTTGGAAACGCAGAACTTTCGTCCGCCACACGATGATGAGCTGATTTTCAACGCGCATTATCCGAAAATCGAATACGAAGCAGAAGTGATGGGCTACGATTTCGCAACGGGTGAGATCGTAAATTATTCGCAGCGGGCTGATCGCTATGACGAGCCGGAAGGCATATTTCCAGACGGCAAATACATATTGGTGGAAAGCAATCGTCACCATCCAAAGCGGGGCGAGCGAAAGACTTGGGATTACATCGATATCTATAAGCTGGCATTGGATGGATCGGCAGAGATGAAACGCATCACGCATTTTAACAGGGACTTGAAGTACAAGGCTACCAATCCAGTGGTGAGCGATGACGGTCGCTACATGGCCTTTCAGTACGCGGTTCTAGGCGAGACCACCGGGATCGGTCATGGCATCGTGATTTGGGATTTCGAAAAAGAAGCGGAGCTGAAAGGCAATCGCTGATCGCTCCAAATCTTTAACTGCCACAAAAATTAGCGGCATAGTTCGTTCGCGAAATCACTGAGGAAAAATGATCATGCGCATCCTAATCGTTTTAAGCTTATCGATTTCGATTGTCTCTACAATCGCTCTATCCGCTGAGCTATCAGGCGAGTTGAAAAAATGGCACAAGGTAACCTTGACATTCGAAGGACCCCAAGCGTCGGAAACCGATGAATACAATCCATTCAGAAACTATCGCTTGAATGTGCTATTCAAGCACAAAGCGAGCGAGATCGAATATCTCGTTCCTGGATACTTCGCTGCCGACGGAGATGCGGCAAATAGCTCTGCAACTTCGGGCGACAAGTGGCGGGTTCATTTTCGACCGGATCGGTTGGGAGAGTGGATCTGGGCGGCGACTTTTCGCAAAGGCGCTTGGGTAGCGATCTCGGATCGACCTGCCTCGGGAGAGTCGGGCGACTTCATGGATGGAGCGAGCGGAGACTTTGAGATTTCGCCAAGCGATAAGGTATCTCCTGATTTCCGAGCCCGCGGGCGACTCGACTTCGTGGGAGAGCCCTTTTTGCGTTTCGCGGAAACAAGAGAATACTTCGTAAAAGCGGGTCCGGATGCTCCGGAGAATTTTCTTTCCTATGCGGACTTCGATGGAGATTTTCATGACGACGGTCACAAGGATCACATGGTGAAGACTTGGGAGCCGCACTTGGGCGATTGGAGCGACGGCGATCCCACTTGGGGTAAAGGAAGGGGGAAGGCAATCATTGGAGCGTTGAACTACCTAGCATCCAAGGGTATGAATTCGTTCTCGTTTTTAACGCTCAATATCGAGGGAGATGACCAGAATGTGTATCCTTATATCAATTACGATACTTATGATCGCTTCGATGTCTCTAAATTGGATCAGTGGGAGATCGTCTTTAGTCACGGTCAATCGCTCGGGTTGTTTCTGCATTTCAAGACGCAGGAAATGGAGAACCAAGGTTTGCTCGACGGCGGGGGTGTAGGCTACGAACGCAAGCTCTATTACCGTGAGCTGATTGCCCGATTCGGGCATCATCTGGCTCTCAATTGGAATATGGGCGAGGAGAATGGCGAGTGGGTGACGAACCATATAACCCCGCCGCAGACGACGCCAGAGAGACTTTCCATGGCTCGCTATTTCGCGGAGCATGATCCTTACAAGCACCATATCGTTATTCACAATGGGATTTCGTACGATGATTTGTTTGGACCTTACAGCGACTATACCGGCGCTTCCGTGCAGACGCACCTCGAGGATTATTCGCAAGTGCATCGCTACATCGTCGATTTGCGCGTGCAGACCAAAGCGGCGGGCAAGATTTGGGCCATCGCTTGCGACGAGCCCGGCAATGCATTGATCAACATTCAGACGGACGACAAGAATCCGACTCACGACATCGCTCGTCAAAACGGCCTATGGGGCGCCATGATGGGCGGCGCTTGGGGAACGGAGTGGTATTTCGGATACCAGGACGCCCATTCGGATTTCACTTGCGAGAGCTATCGGGTGAGAGATTCCTGGTGGAACCAGTGTAAGCATATGCTCGATTTTTTCGAGAAGGTGGATCTTCCGTATCAAGATACGGAACCTGCAGACCATTTGATTGGCAGGGCTGATGGGTACTGTTTAGCGAAAACCGATCACTTCTATTTTGTATATGCGAAGAATCCTTCGGTGGGCGTGACTATCGATATGTATCATGATCATGGCGACTTCGAAGTTAGATGGTACGATCCGCGAAACGGCGGCGACTTCGTGAAGGGATCGGTTGAAACGATCAATGCTGTTTGGACAACCCCGGAACGCCCGGCGAATTTTCATTCGATAGGTTTACCGCCCTCGAAAACGGATAATGACTGGGTGGCTGTTATTCGGAGAGTCACCCCGCGGGTCTTAATGATCGATAATCATTAGTGGCTTTGTTGGAACTGCGAATGAATTGAATTGGAGTCACGCTGCGGATGGTTTGGAGGACGATCGATTTCAAAGCGGTTCTAGAATTTTGGAGAGATCGCATAGAGCTCGGACTGGGTATTACTATAATACAAAAAGGCTGTCTTGGCGGGGGCCTTGTTCTTGCGAAGCCCGATAGGGATTTATGAGAATTTTGAAAAGGATAACTTATGAAAATCTTACTCCGCTTCGCTTGTTCAGTACTCTTTTATGTGAATATCGGGCATGCTTCTGATTTGCGGTTCGAATCATTGCCCAAGAGCCGTGTGATCGTGCTGACGGATATGCTCAATGAACCGGATGATTCGCAAACGATGGTTCGCTTGCTAGTGTATTCAAATGAGATGGATATCGAGGGATTGATTGCAGTGTCGTCGTGTCACCAATACGAGGGGAAGAATGACGAGATCAAGGCTCGCAATGATGTGCAGCCGTCGGCGATCATGGAGCGGGTCGAAGCCTATGGTTTGGCGCGTGATAACTTGATGAAGCACGCTGCAGGGTGGCCGACAAAGGAATACCTTCTCGGAGTGATTGGGCGAGGACCCTCCGGCTATGGCATGTGGGATGTCGGCGACGGGCATTCGACGACAGGATCCGAGATCATCACCAAATCCCTTCTTAAGGATGATCCTCGACCCGTTTACGTATGTATCAATGCGGGAGCGAATACTTTGGCCCAAGCTCTGTGGGATCTTAGGCAGCAGGTGAGCGACTCGGTTTTCGAGCAGGCTATCTCGAAGTTACGGGTGTACGATGATGCGGGGCAAGACAATGCGGGCGCCTGGATCGCATCGACGTATCCTCAAATTCACTATCGCCGCAGTCAACTGCAGGTGTTCAACTTCATGAACAACAACGGCCCGAAGGTCTGGGATGATTGGGGCGGCAAGTTGTACAATGGCGAGGGTCAGCACTATTGGGCGATGACGCACGTTATGATAGGTCATGGGCCACTTGGCGCTTTGTATCCGATTCGCAAGCGCTGGAAGAATGATCTGGAGTGGCACACCCTCGAAGGCGGAGGAACTAGCACTTGGATCGGGCATGTGAATCACGGACTCTGGCATCCGGAAAAACTGACCTGGGGCGGTTGGGGTGGTCGCTTTGAAGGTGAAAAGGCGAAGAACGTCCTTGCCGATCAGCTCAAGTGGGCGGATCTCGTTGAAACAGAAAACGAATACAAGCCATGGTACATGTATCCGCAAGCTACCGACAGGTGGACTGATCCTGAGACGGGTATCGAATACGATGAACTCGGCGCTCCGATTTTTCGTTGGAGAAGAGCTTACCAGAACGATTTTCAAGCTCGCATGGATTGGTGCGTGGAAGAGCGTGAGGATGCGAATCATAATCCGATTGCGGCCATAAATGGTGATGCGAGCGATGGATTCGTTTATCTGAAGGCGCAAGCCGGGGAGACGATCGAGCTCGACGCAAGCGCATCCAGAGATCCGGATGGCGACCTCTTGGCGTTTCGCTGGTATGCGTATTTAGAACCTAGTACTTACACTGCTCCTTTTCCAACAACCAGCAATGAGCCCGTGTATAAACTGAACATTGGCGAGGGCAGGGCCGGCCAAGAGCTACACCTCATTTTGGAGCTCAAGGACGAGTCTTCCCTGGTTCCACTCTACGATTATCGTCGCTGCATAATTTCCATTAATTAGAGTTGTCTCCCAGGGCTGAGCTTGGCCTTGAGTGTTGTTGGAATAGCTTCGCTAAACGCCAATGATCGAGGTATGCTTTATGCTATAACTTTGCGAGCTATGAGAATTCTTGGAATGGCGATTAAGGGTCTGCTGCTGGATATGGATGGGGTGCTCTACGTGGGCTCAAAAAAAATCGATGGCGCGAGCGAGACCCTTGAACTCTTGAGGGAAAATAAACTCCCATTTCGATTCATAACGAACACCACGACGCGAACTCCCGAATCTCTCATCGCGAAACTGGAAAGCTTGGGTTTGACTGCCTCTGCCGATGAAGTCTTCACGGCCGTTTCGGCGACGATTCGATTTCTTAAATCGAAAGGCAGGCCTCGCTGTTATCTTCTGTTGCGCGACGAGGTGAAGGTTTTATTCGATGAATTTGAAGAGGATAGCGAGCGGCCAGATTACGTGATTATCGGAGATATTGGCGCCGCTTGGTCGTACGATACACTAAACAACGTATTCAATATGCTGATGCGAGGATCGGAATTGATTTGCATGCATCGCAACAAGTATTGGCAAGACGAGGAGGGCCTTCGTATGGATATCGGAGCCTTTGTGGCGGCTTTAGAATATGTTTCAGGAAAGAAGGCTTTAGTTGTTGGAAAGCCGTCGCCGACCTTTTTCCAGCAAGCGATTGACTCGCTTGGGGTATCGAGAGGCGAGGCGGCAATCGTGGGAGACGATATAGATTCCGATGTTGGAGGAGGGCAAGCTTGCGGCCTGAAAGGTGTGCTTGTTCGTACTGGAAAATATCGTAACGCCTACGCTGATCGTTCGAATGTCGAGCCGGAAGCAGTCATTGACTCGATAAAGCAACTGCCGAAGCTTTTGGGGATGTGAGCGTAGTCCAACAAAGCTGGAACTTTGCGTTGTTGCGCTAATCTTATTATTACCATGAAACGCTTGATTCCTCTTGCTTTGTTTACTCCTTTTCTTGCCAGTCTAACCTCATTGGAAATATTCGGAGAACTGGCGATTGCTGATTCCTATAATTATACGAATGACTATCGCGTTCCTTTGAATGCTATAGTGACTGGTAATTTAAGCCAAGTGGCAGCGAAAGCCGAAATGCCTCGAGCTTTCAAAACAAAGATGAGACAAGATATGATGAAGGGCGGTTATTATGATTTGTATTACTGCGCTTCAGCGAATCGTAATAATGAAGATGATACAGAAACGATGCTAAGAACTAGTGTTAAAGATTTTCTTGGGAAAGATCAAGCTGCCCACATAAAGCCTCCATTTATTCTCGATTCGGAAGAAGAGTTTGATCGATTGAAACGACTATCTGAAGAGCGGGTTGCCGAAATAGAATCGCTCCGCCAGAAAATGCCTCGCCTTTGGCCGGATTCTCGTTGTTCAACGGAGTTTTCGCCTCCTAAATCTCGGTCGAATTCGCTTTGCGATTGAGCCAAAACGGCCAAATGGCTTAGTGTATCAAAATTTTGATGACAATTCAGCGTTTCTAGATATTACGTATTCCCGGTAATGTTCCATAGTGAATATTACTTTAGGAGTTGTTGAAAGATTTCGTCTCATAGCCACTCTGATCGTTGACGTGAGAACACGATTGATGCAAAGTAGACTTTCTTATGCGTATCTCGAACTTCCTCCTCCTCTGCCTAGCAGCCGCATTGTACCAGCTCCCTTTGTCTCAAGCTCATGATGGACCACATCCTTTGGTAAATTTGACCGGTGACTGGGTTATAACGTTCAAGGTTCTTCAAGCGGGTGGAGATTGCGCGGTGGGCGTCGTGTCGGTGGAGAACACGACGTTGACTCATAATGTCGCTACCGGGGAAGTGGAAGTGCGTGGCGTATTAGACGATCCTAACGAGGTTGTGATTGGCCATGTCTCTGAAAATGAGGAAGGCGACATAATTTTCACCTACGAAGGTCAATTTCGAGAAGATGGCGGCTGGACGGAGCGTTCTGTTGAGCTTGTTGTTGCTGAGGATTGGGAAACTATGGAGGGTTTTGAAGATTGGGAATGGGGTCTCTCATCTAATCCAAATGCTCCTGATGAATGTCCCAATTCGCGTTCATCCTTATCGGCAGTTCGCGGAGGACCGGGGGCGCCACCCGTGACTACGGTTCCTCAAATTTATTCGTTCACTAAACAACTAGATCGCGCCACCCGGATGAGCGAAAAAGGGCGAGGACTTATGTCCCTTTGGGATCAGTTTGAAGCCGAGTTTTATTTGATTCTTTTGGGAAATCCTGAAATCGGAGGTGAAGCGCTAAACGTAGCTGGCGACTTGGTTCAAACCATAAGCAGCAGTGGTCCTGTTCACCGGATTTCCCATACGGAGGTTGGTTCTGGAGGAGCTTTGGGAAATACTTTCAACGTAATGCAACCCGCCTTGGCCTCTCTTATGTCGGGAAATGGAGATGGCGCCATGATTTCTCAAGAAATGGTCGATAGCGCTCAAGATCTAGTCGATATGGTCAAGGAAAAGGCTAGCGACGGACTGAAAGCAGCCTTGGAACTTGAATCAAACCCTCTCAGCGATTTGCAGCAATTCGTAGGCAAGAGCTTTAACGAGAGCGTTGTAGAATTCGGCATCGACCCAGCGAATCTGTCAATTGTTGCTTACGAACCGACACGCCATGAAGCTCATTTTGAAGTCAGTGTCGATAATCTGCAGGGAGTTAGTTTCTCTCTGGCCAAGACGACTTCCTTGGAAAACCCTGTATGGGAAGAAGTATCCGGTTTAATTATCGAGGAGATCGAAAATAATAGACTGAGATTGACTGATCCGAATCCTGGCAGTGTTCCCGCGTTTTATCGCATCAATACCCTGGAAGACGGAAGCGGCGACCCCCTCTGAATCGAGCTACTGTTTTCATCTGCTTTGGATGTGAAGATGTCTTGATGGCATGGATACTTCTTGCGATAGATTGATTGATCCAGAAGTTTACCTGCGCAATTCATTGGTTAGGAAACTCTATAGAAGCTTTGGCTCTATCGTGGAACGTTTCTTTGCGGTTGATCAGGCCAACAAGCTTTACTCGGAAATTGAGAAAAGAGATTTCGAGAAATATGGAGCTGATAATTTTTTCGATGCGACGCTCAACGCAATGGGCGTCTCTTATGCTTCGCTTGGTGGAGGGCAGGGAGCCATTCCTCGACAAGGTTCTGTTATCTGTGTAGCCAATCACCCTTTTGGAGGTGTCGAAGGTCTGATTATGGGGTCCTTGCTGGCTAGTTCCCGAGCAGACAGCCGCTTGCTCTCGGTTCATCTGCTAGAGTGTATCCATGGATTGGCTGCGTGGAGCTTTTTCTGCAGTCCTAGTTCCAGTAAGAAAGCCGTCCTTTCAAATTATGGGCCACTTAGGAAGGCATACAGTTGGCTAAAAGAGGGCCATTGCCTTGGAATATTTCCTTCAGGGGAAGTTTCTACATTCCAGTTCAAGAAACTCTCCACGGTGGATCCTGTGTGGAACCCTAAAACCGCAAGATTGATTTTGAAAACCAAGGCGACTGTTGTTCCTGTGTTCTTTTATGGTCGTAACAGTATAGTTTTCCATGCTCTTGGTCTTCTTAGCCTTCGTCTTCGAAATTGCACTGTGGCTCGTGAATTCTTCAGAATGAGAGGTCGTAATATTGCCCTTCGTATTGGAAGACCTATTACGCCGAAAAAATTGGCCAACTTCGGTTCCTCGACCGAATTGATGGAATTTATCAAGCGCAAGACTTACGGCTTAAAAAAGATTGCTCAAGAATAAGTCATATCCTACAGAAGCAAACTCCAATACCATTTCAATTGATTCAATGAATTCAGGAGTTGTTAGAAGATTTCGTACGGTAGCCTTTTGGGAGGGCGTGTCCTATTTGGTTCTGCTCGGCATAGCGATGCCGCTCAAATACTTTGGCGGAATGCCAATGGCAGTGACCGTGGTAGGCTGGATCCATGGTGTTCTTTTCATTCTCTACTGTCTTGCCCTGCTGCAAGCCTACCTCGCTCTCAAATGGCCATTCAAGCGGGCTACGCTCTACTTCATCGCTGCATTGCTACCCGTGGCTCCCTTTATTGTGGAGCGACGATTGAAGGATGAAGAAGGTCTCGTAGTTGAGAATACGTGACGAAGTTTACTGGCTCCAAGGTGGAACGACATCTATGGAGCGAGCATAGGCAATCAACTGCCCAAGGTGCTCGCTTGCATGGTCTCCCAAGACGACAATCGCCGCCATTTTAGGAGCTTTGCCGCGAAAGAAGTCAATCTCGGTAGCCAGATCGTCTTCGCTCACATTACCGGTGACTTCCTTTACGAATTGTATTGATTTTTCAAGCGCTTCTATGGTCGCCTCTTTTCCTTGTATGGTGGACTCCATTTCGCGTGGATTGACACCCTCAGGCGGTTTTGAACCAAGGCGGGAGGCAATGAAGTAATTCGCTGAAGTGACATGCAGGATGGATTCCCTTACGGATCGAATACCTTCAGCAGGACTCCATTCATATTTATCCTCCGGTATAGCTTTGGCCAGATCGACAACCTTGTCACAGGTTCTACTATAGTTTTTCTGGAAGACCTTCTGGAAAAGCGAGTCTTTGTGGTCCTTTTCATGGTGGGCTGAAAAGGAGGATCCAACGAGGATTGATGCAATGCCTAGGACGAATAGCGAACGGTAGAATGGTTTCATTTGGCTATACTGTTTTGGTTTTTGCAACGAAGCGAGCATTCTATGACGGGGCGCGCGAATTTATATCTGAATATTTCAAGCTTTGAGAGGCGAGGGGATTTCCTCGTGTCTAGTAATGAATAGAATGGGAATAATAGCCCGATTTGTTGGAATTCATCCGCCGGTTTTATGGGAAATATTTCCCAAATCCAGTCGATGCGGAGTATGTTGGAATTTCTTTGATTTCCATAAGCCTTTACCAATCAAAGACTTAGTTTCATGCTAATACTCTTGGCGCGATCGTTGCAATGGTGAGCTCCGGAACGTTGTTCCGAGTAATGTGTGCGTATTCTAATTGTGGATTCATTAGCGGCTGGATCTGCGAGTGGAGTGAGTACTCTGTCGTGTAAACTAACAAGGAGATATAATATGTGTTACTGTGCAAAATCAGCCGCTCGTTGTAGCGGAAAATTAATGATTGGGGTTTTGGCAATGTTTGGGGCAAGCGTGTTTGCCGCTCTGCCAGTCCAAGACTCTATTGATTACGAGGCGATCGACGAAGTGATCGTCAAGCCTACGCCTCTGCCGAAGAAAAGCCTGCTCGGCGACCTCGGCTATCGACGCGATTGCGAGGTTAACCTTTGGGATCTGCAAATTCTTATTGAAAATATGGGTACAGCCGCAGGTGTCTTAGGAGGCGATCTAAATCGAGATGGAACAGTGGATGATCGAGATCTGGTCATTCTTCTCGAGCATTTTGGCGAGAAATGCGAAGCCCTTAAGGGAGATCTTCTGAAACGACGCGATTGCGTCGTAGATAACATGGATTTGTACATCCTGCTCTATAACTGGGGAAAGCGTGTATCCAAATTTGAAGGAGATCTGAATGAAGATGGTGTCGTGGATGTGAAAGACCTCAATATCTTGCTAAGCAATTGGGGAGAAAGCTGCGATAATCCAATCGCTGATTTGAATCATGATTGCATTGTGGATGATGAAGACCTTTTCATCTTGAGACGAAATTGGGGACAGGATGCAGGAATTAGAGGTGGCGATCTCAATCGAGATGGCGTTGTGGATCACAAAGACCTCCGTATCCTTTTGGATCAATATGGCGATCAGTGCGAACCCGTTCGGGGAGATCTGAGGCACAAGAAAAATTGCGTGGTGGATCAGTTGGATGTATTGATTCTCCACTACAACTGGGGTGAAGACGCAGGTTTCATGGGTGGCGATCTCAATGAGGATGGCACTGTGGATTCTGAAGACTTGGCTATCATCCTCAGTCAGGTGGGAAAAGTTTGTGAGCCGCTAATCGGCGATCTTGCTCTTGGCCTCGATTGCGTTGTCGATAACAAGGATCTCATCACCATTCTCTGGAACTTCGGCGAGGAAGACGTCGGACCAAAGAGTGGCGATCTCAATCGCGACGGCGTCGTTGATGTCCGCGATGTTGCGATCCTGCTAGAACAATTTGGAAAGGAATGCGATACGCCTGTTGTCGTTTCCGTTCCAGTTGAGATTGCGCCCTAGTGGCCAGGCCGGAAAGCCGATATTCATAAATATCGAGCCGGGCGGATGTGAATCCGTCCGGTTCTTTTTATGAGTCCAGTCCATGAGTCTCAACTTTTCTTATTACCCTTTAAGGTTCTCGGCAAAGGTGTATTTACAAGGCAAACACAGCCTTCTGGATGAACTCGTAGTGACGATTTCCCACCATATCGACTATTCGTGGTGAGTGATAAATGTGATCAACTAACAGTGGCCTAAACCTAGGGGGTCGTCTCGTTTTTATTGAAATTTGCAATATGATTGAACTGATTTCGATTCTATCGTTCTCAAGAAGCTTTAATGCTGTTGAAAACGAAGCCAGCTTGTTTGCAAATGCCGTTTCGAAGTTTTCTTGTAGTCCCTTTGAGCCAAAATCATTTTATTTCCTAACAACACTGACACCATAATCATGAAAACAATTCTAAGAACCGTTGCTATTTCTTTCCTATTTCTTCCACTGGCGTTTGTGAGCGCTGATGGACATGGACATTCAGGACTGAATGTGGGAAGCGAAATCAGCTCTTTTGCTGCTAACGACGACGAGGGTAACCTTTGGAGTCTGCAGGAGCACTTGGGCGAGAAAAACGTTATCGTCTACTTTTATCCGGCAGCTATGACGGGTGGTTGCACCAAGCAAGCGTGCGCCTATCGCGATCAGTCCTCGGAGCTGAACGATCTAGACGCGATCGTTGTCGGCGTGAGTGGGGATTCGGTTAACAACCTTAAGCTTTTCAAAGAAGCTCATGGGCTAAACTTCACTTTGCTCTCCGACATCAATGGCAACATCGCCAAGCAGTTCGGCGTACCGACTCGCGGCGGAAATTCCATTGAAAGAGAAATCAATGGAGTGCTTCACACGCTGACCAGAGGCTTGACCACGTCTCGCTGGACTTTCGTTGTGGGGAAAGATGGCAGGGTAGTCTATAAGAATAGCGATGTTACTGCCGCGGAAGATTCGGCTACAGTTATCGAAGAGCTCAAAAAGCTGAGCAGCAGTTAGACAGCTCTAAGATCTTCATTTATCAATTTAAGCGGAAGCTCAAAGAGCTTCCGTTTTTCGTGATGCCAAAAGGGGTTTTCAAAAGCTTTGCCAGCCCGTTGTGAATTATATTAAACGCTGCTCATGAATGTTAATGGACGGCCGTATCGAACGATTTGGGTTCATAATGAAAATCCGCAGTTAGTCCAAATCATAGATCAACGAAAGCTGCCATTCGATTTCGTCGTTGAGGACATCGATTCCGTAAATCCTATGGCCGTAGCCATTAAGGATATGCATGTGAGAGGGGCTGGCCTGATCGGAGCCTCTGCTGGATATGGGATGTACCTTGCAGCCCTAGAAGCTTCTCGCGCATCGAATTTTCAACTACATCTAGAGAACGCAGCTAAGATATTGTTGGCCACGCGACCGACGGCGGTAAATCTTGCTTGGGCGATTGATAGGCAATTGACCGCCATTTCCAAGGAAAACTCAAACGAAGCCAAGATTCAGGCCGCTTTCCATACGGCTAAGGAGATCGCGGATGAGGACGCGGATTTTTGCAGAAGGATAGGGCAGCACGGTTTGGCTTTAATCAGGGAAATCAGAGAAAAGAAGCAAGACGATGTAGTGAATATTTTGACACACTGCAATGCAGGCTGGCTAGCTTTTGTAGATTATGGTTCTGCCACTGCTCCCATCTATGCTGCCTTTGATGCGGGAATTAACGTGCACGTCTATGTAGACGAGACACGTCCGCGTAACCAAGGGGCTCGGCTGACAGCTTGGGAGTTGGGTCAGCATGGTGTT
This sequence comes from Opitutaceae bacterium, assembly GCA_028281165.1. Taxonomy (GTDB): domain Bacteria; phylum Verrucomicrobiota; class Verrucomicrobiia; order Opitutales; family Opitutaceae; genus JANQRT01. The sequence goes on from JANQKI010000270.1 coordinate 23,645, forward strand.
AGCCATACCGTTATTGCTGACAATGTAGGGGGACACTTAATGCAGCATGGTTTGGTGGATCTCGTCATTACCGGGACCGATAGAACCACTCACACGGGCGATGTAGCTAATAAAGTGGGCACCTACCTGAAGGCGCTGGCGGCCAAGGACAACAGCGTTCCTTTCTACGTGGCCCTACCATCATCAACTTTTGATTGGAAAATCCGGGACGGCGTATCGGAAATTCCCATCGAGCAAAGGGACGGCGAGGAAGTGAAGTATATCGATGGCCTGTTGGAAAATGAAGAGCGAAGGATACTCCTGACGCCGCCTGATTCAAATGCAGCTAATTACGCCTTCGATGTGACGCCTGCCCGCCTGGTTACTGGTTTGATTACAGAGCGTGGGGTCTGCTCTGCGAACGAGGAAGCCATACTTTCTTTATTTCCCGAGAAAGTTGCCGGTTTTTAACGGCAACTCCGATTCGTAGTAAAAAATAGAATACGATTCTCTAATGAATAACAGAAGAGAATTGATCGAAATCCAGTTTTCGAATAATACGATATTTGTTTCGGTCCAATCGTGACGAGTGATAAACGTAGACTCTGACCAAAACACGATCGCCAGCATCAAGATCGCTATAAATGGCGTTTATGGCGTTGATTTCGGTCCCATCATCCAATTTGACAAGTACACCCTGAATTTCCCGATCCGTCGTGGTGTCCCAAATGCTTGATGAATCTTCGAGTATGCCCGTGTCGCCTTCGTAATCTAATTCCTCTCGATTCCTTTTCTTCCTGTCCGAATCTATCGAATACTTATGCGAATCGACGACGGTTCCTTTAAGCGTTTCCCTGTCGCGATGAACTACATTAGAGGGAGTATCTCTTATAATTCTCGTGTTGCTGACGGGTTGAGTCGGCTGTTCAACACTGTTAGGAATCTGAGGTAGTCCAGGTCCTAGAATAATTTGCGTGGCAATATCAGTTCCAATGCTTGTCGTGTTCGGAATTCCAATGCCAATACCAGTGCCAACGTTGCGATTTCCCGTCTGGACGGTTGGGTTGCCTATGGTCGTCGTAGCCCCTGCACCCACGGATATGCTCGGTGTTCCTGGCGTAGCGACACTATAACTGGGGCTGGTGCTACAGCCGTAGAAAACTAGCGAGAAACTTATAAGACCAATAACTGATGAAAGCGCTTTCACAAAGGCTATGGGTGCTAGACCAATAGCTAGTTCGTCCATCCGGCAATTATGGATTCATTTCTTATGCGGGGATGACGATCTTTCTCTTTCTAGAAGCTGAAATCCAATCCCGATTAGGCTTACATCATAAAAGGCAATCAGCGACGAGGTGAGGTTCAAGAAGTCTTATCGGCTAGTTCGGGTCCTTTATGCGTTTTGCGTTAGCAGCGACTGTATTTGATCTTGTATGACATCGTGGCTAACGAGCCCTGTATGTTGGTAGTGCACCTTGCCTTTCTTATCCAGGATGAACATAGTGGGCAAGTAGCGGACTTGGCCAAAGGCCTTTTCCATCGATTCGCTCTGCCGAGCGATTTCGTAGTTGATGCCCTTGGAGCTTATAAACGGCTCCAAATCTTTTCCGGGGCTATCGACTGAAACGCCAAGAATCTCAACCCTCTCCTTATCAAATTCGTTTCTTAAAGCTACCAGTGTAGGAATTTCTTTAATACAAGGACTGCACCATGTTGCCCAATAAACGACCACGGCTACTTTGCCTTTTAAATCTTCGCTCCTCATTTCAGTGCCGTCCAAGCGTGTGGCCGACCAATCAGCAGCCTGGGTTTCAGTAACGACTTTGCCGCTGGTCGAAACGCTATCTGAATCGTGTCCAAAGACTTTTGCTACGGCGTTACCGGCAACGCACATAGGACAGCCATTCGTTCCCATGCTTACGCCGAAATACACAGCGATAATCCCTACGAGGGTTAAAGTGGCCCAATGATTTTTCAGAAATTCCATAGTGTCAGTTCAGCTCTACTACTCAACGTCTGGCTTATGGCATTGATTTCAAGCCGCTTATCCGCAATTGCGTAAAAAGCGGATGAAATCGTTTCCTAGCGTAGCCCTTACAGCTTGGCGGGGCCATATAATGGCGTGAAAACTTCCTTGCGAGCCCAGCCCTGCTCGCCGTTGGGAAGCTCGACTTTTTGCCAGCCCAAAAAGGATTTCAATGGCAGGGCAATGGCCCCTTCTGGCAGTGTTGTCTCGATCTGCTCAACCTCAAGGTCGGTTGGGATAGACTTCAGGGAACTGCTTTGCTTGGCCGCGAGAACGGCTGGATCCGCTAGGAGACCATATTGCCGATGAGCCCAGTTGGCGACGAATACGAAGGCCAAAGCAAGCGCCCCGATGGTTATGCAAATTAGGGTGAGGCGTTGAAATTTGGATACGTATAAAGAGATAACAGCTAGCATGAACAGGCCAATGGCTCCATAAATCGCGTAGCTGGCAACGCGCTCCCACTCGTAGGGTGAGAGCAGGGCGGCATAGGATTCGACAGAGTTGCCTGAAATCATTTTGGCAAGGACCGGATAATAGCTTTCGCTATTTCTCATGGCGATGCGCAGATTCCACTTCAACTCATCAGCATGAGGATTAATTAGGTAAGCGGAAATCCAATACGCTAAAGCTTCGCCCCACTTTTCTTGTTGAGCGGCTGCTAGGCCGAGGTTGTGCCGAACGGTCCAGTTTTCGGGCTGTTCCTCTAGTTGGCCGCCCCATTCTTCCTCTGCTTTTGCGAACTCGCCATCTTGATACAAGGACGAAGCGTCATTGGCGTCTGCGTCCATTGGATACAAAGCGAGAGCCATAAAAAAAGCGATGCTTGGAGCCCAAGCGGCGGCGCTGAGGAATCGTTTAAGCGAAATGCCCGGCTTTCGGGCCGCTTGAAGGGCGTCCTTGAAGTCTACGAGCCAATCTTGGATGGGAAGTTTCTTTCTCCCGTAGAGTATTCGATCAGAGCCGATCCATAGTTTTTCCCAAGCCTCCGCTTGTTCGGCTGCAGATTGGTTTGAAACGGCTTGCTTCACATCTTGCGCAGAAGGCTCTTCCTGGTCGATGGACCAGAATTTTCGCGTCGCTTCGCGCCAGCTTAGTTGCAGCGAGCGCAGCTTTTCATCGTCCTGATCGACTGACTTGGCATTGGCGATTTTCTTCAGCTCGTCAAACGCGTTTCGTCGATATTTGTTTGGATCTAGTATGAAAGATCTAAGTACAGCAATTAGGAGCCACAATACAATGGGGATGATAAAGGCCCAGACGATTTTCCCCAAAGGAATTTCCCCTGATGGGGGAAGATCCGCGTAAGCGCCCTGCGCGATTTCGGAAGGAATCTCGATAGGCTTAGCCAAGAGATTGATTCCGGAAGGATCGAGATCTAGCTGATCAATACTAAAGCCAGTAGAAGTTGCGGATGCCGAGGCGATGGGATCGTCTATCGCATTGTCTTGGGCAATGGCTAGTGGCGATACGGATACCGTGCTTTCGGGCACGATTACTGTTTCGTATCGAGCTGACTTCGGATTGAAAAAGCTGAACTCTACGGGTCCCATGGTGAAGTCTCCGGCCTGAGTAGGTATGAGGACGATATCTTCTGACAGGCTTCCCTCGAACGGCGAGTCCTCGGAGATTTCCTTGTTGGTGTCTGGCTGAATGGCTCGGAAACTGGTTGAAACGTTTCGAGGAAGCAGGCCGATGCCTTGTGGCCAATTTCCGTTACCGCTGATTCGCAAGGTCCAGGTCACGGGTTCTCCAACTTGAACAGCGTCAGGGACCAAGGTTGATTCTAGGGCGAAGTTGCCAACGGCTCCGTCGAAAGAAGCGGGAGCTCCCGTAGGGAGATCCTTGATTTCCAATTCGACCGCATTGGAAAGCACGTTGTAGCTTTCCACCACTTCGTCGTCGAAAATGAAACCCGGGCGACGTCCGACCACTAGCGAAACGGTTTGACGCGATTTGGGAAGTTTCAGCATTCCGGCCTTGGTGGCCATCGCCTTCAGATTGTAGACAAGACCTACGTATCGATTTCCTTGGTACGAAAATTCCTGTTGCTTGGGATTGTCCAGCGGAGTTGTTACTAGGCCAAGAGGCGACCAGGTTGGTGGCGACAGGTCGTTAACCCGATAGCCTCGTCGTATCCCCATTACGTATCGAATGTCGAAAACTTCGCCGACGTAAACCTCTTCGTCCAGGACCTTGATCTCACTGAAAAACACTTCGTCCGACTTTAGTCCCGTCGAACCAACCGTTCCTTCTATAATCTCGAAACGAGCTTCTCCAACGGTTACGGGGCCCTCATCGGTTTGTACCGTAAAAGAAGGGATGACCGCTGTTCCCTGACCAGAGGGAATGACTTGATATTGCTGAATGATCTTTTGCGAGAAGCTCCCGTTGATCATGTTCATGGATCGAGTCACGCCAGCGGGGCGCATATCCAGATTGGTAATGTCAGGTAGCTCAACGTCTCCTTCAGGCGAACAGCCTTCGAAATTCAGTTGCAGGCGATTGGTTTTTCCTTCCTGAAAAGTTCCTGAGGATGGAGTCCAGTAAACTTGCTGAGCCCCAGAAATGGATACGCAAAAAAAAGTTAGATAAGCGGCAAGAATTCTATTCATTATTACCAATCTTTTCTAGGGGTTTGAGGCTGTTCTTCGGGTTCCTCTGCTTGTTGCAAAAGCATGTGCAGGGTTCCTGGATCGTCTTGCTTTTTCACTTGGTCGAGGATCTGTCTGACCATTGCCTGCCGCGCGTTGAGTGGCTCTTCTTGCTCAGGAGTGCCACCTACTTGTTGCGTTTCTTGTTGTTGGGATTCCTTCTGTTCCTGATCCAATTGCGGCGTGCCCTCTGGCTCCTCCATATCGCCTAGGCTCTGCTGTCCCGAAGGCTGTTCCTGCTGCTGTTCTTGGCCTTGCTGGCTTTGTTCGTTTTGTTGCTGCTGATCCTGATTTCCCTGCTGCTGTTGGTCTGATTCTGATGATTCCTCTTGCTCCTGAGGTTGCTGATTTTGATCTTGGTTTTGTTGATCCCCTCCCTGTTGGCCTTGCTGGTTCTGTTGATCCTGTTCTTGGTTCTCCTGATTCTGGTCTTGCTGATCCTGCTGCTGTTCTTGCTCTGGAGGGGGTTCGAGCAAGGATTCAAGTTGTTCGCGCAGCGCTTGCCAATCCGTGTGAAGCGGATTGATCGATTCGCCTTCGTCGACAGCTTGCAAAGCGTCGTAAACAGGTGGGGCGGGAAACGCCTGACCCTGTTGCTTTGCCGCCATGCCTAGCTGCAATGTCGATTGAGCGATTGCTTCAAAGTCGGCCGCGACTTGCTGATCCTTTTCTGCAATTCCTGAAATGACTTCGCCTATGTTTGGCGTATTCGGATTATGGGGAGGCTGAAAATTGGGTGGAAGTTGCTGGGCTGATATGATCGACCCGATGAATAGAGCCGAGACTGAAAAGCCTAGCAGAAAAATCCGCCTGCCATTTGGTCTTACGCTATCCATGAGCCCTCCTCATACTGATGGTTCTTGCCTTTGGCAGAGAAGGAAATTCTCGATACAAAGAGACTAACAGAAAGAGCAAGCCGGGCGTGAGGAAATACTGGTAGCGTTCGACGTGGAATACTTCTGAGATAGCGTCTGTTTCTCCAGCCCTGCCTTGCTTTACGGTTTCCTCTATCAGGGCTGCTAGGTCTACCCAAACATTGGCTTCTTTGTAAACGCCGTCTGATTGCCTTGCCAGATCTTGAAGCGTTCTCGCTTCCAGCTTGGTCAATACCACGGCCCCTTTGTCATCCTTATGATAGCCTCCTGAGCCATCTGGGATTAAACCGCCTTGCGTAGTGCCAAATCCAAGACAAATAGCCTTCACGTTTTGCTGTTTCAATTCTTCGACGGATTCCTTCCAGGAATCATCCAGACTTTCACCATCACTAATGACGATGAGAAAGCGGTCGGCCATTCCATCCGATTGCTCGAATGAATCTAGGGCGGTTTCAATCATGGCTTCGTAGTTGGTTCCTCCTTGCGGGATAAAGGAGGGATTCAAGTCCTTCAGAAAGCCTCGTAGAATTTGATAGTCGGGGCTCATAGGGCTTTGCAGAAAAGCGGTCCCGGCGAAGACGATTAATCCTACGCTTTCGCCTGCCAGATTGTCGAGCAGGCTTCCCACGACGATCTTCGCTCGAGCCAATCGGTTTGGCTTTATGTCCTCCGCTAGCATGCTTTTCGAAAGGTCCATGGCGATGATGACTTCGCGCGAGCGTTTACGCATATCTCTTTCGATCTCTCCCCACTGGGGTCTGGCCATGGCAATGACCACGAGGGTGAGACCCAAATAGAAGAACCACTTCGACGTTTCGATTGATCGCCCTTTGGACAAGCTGATGCCGCTAAAGCTTGCTTGAGCCCTGGCCGCTTTAGGCAGACCGCTTTTGGATTGTGATCGTTTTTTAGATACGACGGACCAAAGGAGACCCAGAAAGGGTATAACCAGGGCGTAAAGCCATAGCTCGTTGCCAAAGGTCATGAGAGTCCCTCCTTTCTCGTCGCCGCGCTCAGGCCAGTCGCGATAAATAGAATAATCCCCGCGCTCATGGCAAAGTAAGGAAAGAGTTCAGTAGTCACGCTAAACTGCGTAGACTCGAATTCGACCTTACTGGTTTCGTCGATCTTTTCGAAAGCCTTCTTGATTGTATTCGAATTATCGGCACGGAAGTATTCGCCGTTCGTGATGCGAGCTATTTCCTTCAATGTTCTCTCGTCCATGCGGCTCGGAACGCGACGTGAACCGATACGTTCATTCTGCTCGTTAAAGACGGGTTGGGTCACGAGTCCGTTTCGACCTGCGCCAACGGTAAAAACGCGAATTTTCTCGTCTCTGGCGATTTCGGCAGCAGCTAGGGGCTGCATCACGCCCGCTGTATTTTCCCCATCCGTCAGGAGAATGGCAAAAGCACCCTCTCGCTCGCCGTCCCTCTCTTTTGAACCTTCCAAAAGCCGAGCGACGGCCACGGCCAATCCGTCGCCAATGGCTGTGCCGTCCTCGATCAGTCCAGGCCTCAAGCGATCGGTTTGCCTAGCTAGCCACTTATGATCGAAAGTTAGGGGAGCCACGGTGTAGGCTCTTCCTGAAAAAGCCACTAAGCCGATTCGGTCGTGTTCTCGGTTTTCAATGAAGGCGTTCAGGACGGGCTTAACCGCTTGCAGGCGATTGATTCGTTTTAAGCCGTCCTTATAATCTTCATACAGCATGGAGCTGGAGAGGTCGAGCGCCAGAATGATGTCGTAGCCTTTGCTCTTGGTTTGTCGCTCGAATTCCAGGAATTGAGGTCGAGCTAAAGCGATGATGACGAAGGCCGCCCCAAGAAAAGCCAGGAAAGCAATGACTCGCAGATCGCCCCCCATAGAAGAGCGTTTCCAAGATCCAGCGAATGGAAAAATGATGGCTGACGCAGCGCGACGTCCCCGTAGCCAAGCAATTATAGGCAACACGAGAAGAGCTGCTAGCCACCACGGATCCTTGAGTACAAATTCGTCCATCCCGCTAAACTCCTAACTTTTCCCGAAGCGACGGATGCGCTGGTGAAACAATTGAACAATGGCGTCCATGGCATCGTCGCCGACTTGAAGGGTCAGTTGATCCGAGGCTTGAGGAAACAATTTCTGGAATTGCTCGTCTCGTGAGCGTATCCATTTCGCTTGGGCGTTACGCTGAGCGGATGAAGATCCGGACAGCGTATAAAGAGATCCCGAAAGCGGGTCGAAAACGGTGCCGGTTCCATGCTTGGGCAGTTCCCTTTCCCAAGGATCTTCGATACGAAAGCCAACCGGTTGGTAACGCTTGCGCAAGACATTCCACACATCTGGCGCAGGACGGTCGGGGAAGTCGCCCAGCCAAACGAAAATACTGTGACGGGGAGCGGCGTTAACGAGATATTTCCAGGGTATTTTCGCTTCCTGCTCGCCCAGAAGATCTGGAGTCGCTTTACCATTTAAATTTGCTGCTGTATGAAGAATGCGACTACGACCGTTAGCTGATTTTGTAAAGGCGTATCCTTGCGGGTTGGCGTAGCAAAGCGAAATGCGGTCTCCATTCACGGCGCTCAGGAGCATGAGCAGATTGGCCAGTTCCAACAGGCCTTCGCGTTTAGACTTCGCTCCCGATCCGAATTGAAGCGATGGCGTGTCTTCAAAGAGCAGGAGAAGCTGAATTTCGCGTTCCTCTACGAATTTTTTGCGATAGGGCTCTCCCAAGCGAGCGGTCACATTCCAATCGATGTCGCGAACATCGTCGCCGAATTCGTATTTCACGACCTGATCGAACTCCATACCCTTTCCGCGGAAGGAGGACTTGTATTCGCCACTCAATACGCTTTCGACAGCATGGCGCACCCGCCATTCCAGCTTTCGCAGCATAGCGATCGAGGAAGAGATATTCGTTACTGTATCCGAATTCTGCTTATCGATTACGGCCATTGTCTTTTAAACCACTACATCTGGAAGTCGCCTGCCTACTTGGCTAAAATGTGACCTCCCGGGACGGGCGTGGTATCGAGTATGAGTTTCAAGGCTTGATCGGTCGTTATTTCTTCCGCTTCCGCTTCGTAGGTTAGACCCACCCGATGCCGCATGGCGTCAAAGAAAACCTCTTTAATAATTGAAGGGCTCACGTGATCCATGCCTCGCAACCAGGCTAAGGCGCGACCGGCCTGATAGAGGCTTATGGAGGCTCGTGGCGAAGCTCCATAGGAAAGATAACGCTCTTCTGGCCGATCGCCTGCAGCCATGCGTCGGGTGGCTCTGACCAGCTTTAAAACGTAATCCTGGATTTCTTCAGAAACGTGGACTTGGTCGACGTTTTGTCGAATCTCCAACAACTCCTCGCCAGAAGACACAGCTTGCAATTCAGGCGCCTGAGTTACCTGTCCCCAGCGCCGCATCATTTCGCGTTCTTCCTGTTCTTTTGGATAGTCGACGAGCAACTTGAAAAGAAAGCGGTCGCGCTGAGCTTCTGGCAGAGGGTAGGTGCCCTCTTGCTCGACTGGATTCTGGGTTGCCATGACGAAAAAAGGCTTAGGCAGTGATTGCGTTTCGCCACCGATCGTCACCTGCTTTTCCTGCATCGCTTCTAATAGAGCGCTTTGAACTTTGGCGGGGGCTCGATTGATTTCGTCGGCTAATACGAGATTGGCGAAGACAGGGCCTCGGTGAGGCACGAATTGGCCGCTTTGAGGATTGAAGACCATGGTGCCGACCACATCGCTTGGCAGTAGGTCAGGAGTAAACTGGATACGCTCGAATTGAATGCCCAATGCGGTTCCGAGACTCTTGATAAGCAGCGTCTTGGCGAGCCCAGGCATGCCTTCGAGCAGCACATGGCCATTGGCCAAAAGGGCCACTAGCATTCGTTCAATGACATCCTCTTGTCCAAGGACCGCCTTTCCGATTTCGTTGCGAATTCGTTCAGACCAATTGTTCATTCGATTTTAAATAGGATCAATAATATGCAAGCCCCTGATGGCCAAGGGTTGAAGATACCTAACAATCAGCCGCGATTGACCATGAAATCAAGATTATGTTTCGTGGCTTAGCCCTTAAAAATGCCTGAGCTTCCAACTCAAACATTCAGGGGGGCGATGTGCAGCTTTTTGCGAATGCCCTCCATCATATCGTCGCGCGAAAGGCCGTAATCTTCGCGGATTCTGCTAACGTTCGTTCCGTGCTGGATAAACTCGTCAGGCCAACCGATTCTGTGAAGCGTGGCATTCGCATCCGCGTCCATCAGCGTCTCCGCGATCGCGCTGCCCAGTCCGCCTTTGAGAACGCCATCTTCCATGCTTACAATCAGTCGGCTGGCTTTGGCGTTTCTTAGCAGAAGCTTTGTATCCAAAGGTTTGATAAACCGAGCGTTAACGACTCCAGCTTCGAGACCGTCTTCCGCTCTGAGGCGATCGCTAATGGCCAGGGCGTCCTGCACCATCGGACCTAGAGCCCATAGTGTAAGATCTTCTCCGTGACGCAGGACTTCCGCTTGGCCTACGGGCAAAGAATTCGGCTTGTCTTTGATGGGAACGCCCAGTCCGGCTCCGCGCGGGTAGCGAATGAATGCCGGAAGGTTCTGATCGAGCGCGGTTTGCATCATGTCCACTAGCTCGTCTTCATCTTTAGGTTGCATCGATACGGCGTTGGGAATGCAGCGGATGTAAGCGATATCGAATAAGCCGTGGTGGGTGGGGCCGTCATTGGGAGACAGTCCAGCGCGATCCATGCAAAAGATGACGGGGAGTTTTTGGATACAAACGTCGTGAATGATCTGGTCGAACGCTCGTTGCAGGAAAGTAGAGTAGATAGCGCAGATAGGCCGGAATCCTTTTGTGGCCATGCCAGCGGCAAACAAGACGGCGTGTTCCTCGGCTATTCCCACGTCATGAAATTGTTCTGGCAGGTTTTTCTCCAAGTGGCTCAAGCCGGTTCCTGACGGCATGGCTCCGGTGATGCCTATAATCTTCTTGTCCTTTTGCGCGAAGCGGGTGATCGCTCTCCCAAAAACGTCCTGATAATTTGGAGGCGCGCCCTTTTTCTTTGGTTTTGAACGACCCGATTCAATGTCGAAAGGGGATGTGCCGTGCATGCGCTCGGAATGCTCGAGAGCCGGTTTGTAGCCTCTCCCCTTTTTGGTAACGACGTGCAAAAGGATGGGCTCATCCGAATCGCGCGCGAACTCTAGATTTTTCCTCAGCGCATCTAGGTCGTGCCCGTCAATAGGTCCTAAATAGCGGACGCCATATTTTTCGAACAGCGACGATGGCAGGACTATGCTCTTCCAGCCCTTTTCCGCCTTTTGCCCGATCTTGATGAGCTGCTCGCCGCCTGGGACCTTGTTTAAGAAAGTACCGACATCGTGATGAAGGCGATTGTAGATCGGGTTGGTGAGAAGCTCGTTGAGATAGCGGGGAATGGCTCCCACATTTTTGGATATCGACCATTCGTTGTCGTTAAGAATTATGACGAGCCGTTGGGTGGCGCTGGTCACGTTATTCAGGGCCTCCATGGTGATGCCGCAAGTGAAGGAGGCGTCGCCGCAAATAGCTACGACATGTTCATTACTGCCCCTTAGATCTCTTGCCGCCGCCATTCCCAGAGCAGCTGAGAGAGCCGTTCCAGCGTGACCTGCTCCAAAAGCGTCATGCTCGCTCTCGTCGCGGGCTAGGAAGCCGCTGTAGCCCTCGGTACTACGAATAGCTTCGAATTTCTCTCCTCTGCGTCCCGTTAGCAGCTTGTGAACGTAGCCTTGATGCGATGTGTCGAAAACAAACTGATCTTTTGGGGAATCGAAAACCAGATGCAGAGCCATGGTAAGCTCCACGACGCCGAGATTTGGTCCGAGGTGTCCGCCGCTTACGGATGTAACGGATATCAGTTTGTGCCGGATCTCCTCGCTTAAGTCGTTCAACTGGTTGGAGTCCAGCTGCTTAATGTCTTGCGGATTTTTGAATCCTTCCAGCAGAGGATAGCTTTTGTTTTGATCCTGATTCTTCAAGAGAAGTTAAAGAGTGAGTTGGCTAAATGAAGCCATTGAAGGACGCTTGTCTACCTTTTAGACGAAGGAAATTATTCGCTGTCTGGATCGAAGTCCTCGAACTCCGGATTTTCCGCATTCGCATTGCGAAGCTTTTCGATCTTGAGTTCAGCCTCTTTCAGCTTGGCTTCGCATTTCTTTACCAGCTCGGAGCCAGATTCGTACTTGATTAGGAGCTTTTCGAGTGGCAAGTCCCCGCTTTCCATCTCCTCAACGAGGGCTTCCAGTTTCTCAAGTCCTTCTTCGAAAGACAGTTCCTCCTTCTTCGGCGTCTTACTCACAAGTCTTTGAATATGAACTTCCCATTCATCTTTTCAAGGAAATGAATCCGCGGATTCTAGAATTAGCCGCTCCATTTGTCATTCTAGGCGAAGCGAAAGCTCGACTCAACGCTCGACAGCTCAAGGGGATGCGTGATTATGTCCTCCAGAATGACGCAGCTTGAGATCATCTTTGTTGTCGCTTTGCTAGCGAAAATGGGGATGGAGCTTCTGCTTGAGGCTCTTAATCGCAGCCATGTCCTGCGTCATGCCAACAAGCCGCCGCAGGATCTAGCGGATGTGATGGATGAGGAAACGTTTTCCAAATCCAACCAATACACTCTGGCGAAAAGCCGTTTCGGATCGGCTGAGCTACTGTACGATTCGGTCATTATCGCCGTTGTAATACTAAGCGGCTGGCTGCCGGATCTTTTCGTTTGGTGGTCGGCTTGGCTGGGCGATGCCACTTGGTCCTCGGCCCTGTTCCTCATCTTTCTGACGGTGGTTCTTGGAATTCCCAATCTCCCCTTCGAGTACTACAGCCAGTTCAAGTTGGAAGAAAAGTTCGGTTTCAATCGCAGCACAGTGAAACTTTGGATTACGGATAAGATCAAGGGAGCTTTGATCGGCTTTGTCATTGGGTTTCCATTACTATGGCTCTTGATAAGCCTCGTCGGCTGGCTGGGCGCCTATTGGTGGCTTTACGGTTTCGCCATTCTGTTTCTGTTCCAGCTTTTGATGATGGTTCTCTATCCCATGCTGATTCTGCCGCTTTTCAATAAGCTTTCCCCTTTGGAGGATGGACCCTTGAAAAAGCGGCTCATGGATCTTGCGGATCGAGCAGGCTTTCTGGCTCAAACCATCCAGGTCATTGACGGGAGCAAGCGTTCCGCCCATTCAAACGCCTACTTTACCGGCTTCGGAAAGTTTCGGCGTATTGTACTTTACGATACACTCATCAACCAAATGAGCGAAGAGGAGATCGAGGCGGTCTTGGCTCACGAGATCGGCCACTATAAGAAGGGACATATCCCCAAAATGCTGGCTATTTCGGCCATAATGACTTTTGTCGGCTTTTGGATCGTGGATCGACTAGCTTTTGGGGCTTGGAGTGGCTGGTTTTTTTCCGGCTTCGGTTTCGAGACCGCCAACTTGGCCATCGCTTTTCTCCTGTTTAGCATCGTGGGTGGGCTTTTCACCTTCTGGCTTTCGCCTATCTTTAATATCATGTCGCGAAAACACGAATACGAAGCTGACGCCTTCGCCAAGGATGTGGTAGGAAGTTCTGATCCGCTCAGCTCGGCGTTGCGCAACCTGAGCGAGAAAAACCTCAGCAACCTGATCCCGCATCCTCTCTATAGCGGCTTCCATTATTCTCATCCCACTCTGCTTGAACGAGAGCGAGCTATGAAAGGCTAGCGCTGAGAGTCTATTTTACGAATCGAAACATAGCAAACGATTGCCTGAAATTCTCCTCCTTTCGCTTTCTTTTCGTTGAAGGTGGTTTCCGTGATTAGATATGCTCTGCCTTCTTGTTGATCAGTCCTCTTCACTTAAATCTTTGTGTATTCAATCGCTGCTTAAAACTTTCCTCTTATGAAATACGCGTTACTCGCTTTGAGTCTTCTACTAGGGTCGCTTTTTCTAATGTCCTGCAGTTCTTCGACTGCCAATCCTCCTGAAGGCGCTTGGGAGTTTGTCGAGACCGATGGTCTGCCTGACGCCCGCCACGAAGCAGCCTTCGTCAAGTTTCAAGACAAGTTCTATCTTCTTGGGGGTCGCGGCAAAAAGCCGGTCAACGTGTACGATCCTGCCACCAACAAGTGGAGCGGCAACTCAGCTCCGCCTACCGAGTTTCACCATTTCCAGCCGGTGGTTTTCGGAGATAAGATCTATATGATCTGCGCCATGACGGGACCCTTTCCGACGGAAACAGGACTGCCCAATGTGATTATCTACGATCCTATAGCTGATACTTGGAGCGTTAGCCACGAAATACCGGAAGACCGCCGCCGCGGAGGAGCGGGTGTTGTCTTGCATAACGACAAGTTCTACATCGTTAGCGGAATCGTCAATGGGCACATGGGAGGCTACGTGAATTGGACGGATGAATACAACCCAAAGACCGGCGAATGGCGTCGACTTCCTGATGCTCCTCACGCCCGCGATCATTTCCAAGCTGCCATAATCGATGGAAAGATCTATGCCGCTGGCGGGCGACGCACTTCAAAGGAAACGAACCAAGTATTCGATTTGGTGGTACCGGAAGTCGATGTTTTCGACCTGGCATCTGAGACTTGGACTTCACTTCCATCGCCGGAGTTGGATTTGCCTACGCCACGAGCGGGCACATCGACTATGGCCCTGAATGGCGAGCTGCTGGTGATTGGTGGAGAGACGGTACGCAAGAGTCCGGCCCAAAACGAAGTGGAAGCCTACAGCCCGGCCAAGTTGAAATGGACGACTTGGCCGCATCTCGCTCGCGGTCGCCACGGCACAGGCGTTGTATTGCATAACAACTACATTTGGACGTGTTCGGGATCAGGCAATCGAGGCGGTAGTCCAGAGCTGAACTCTACCGAGCGACTGAAGATAAATTAAGGGGACTGAATTCCGTTTTATTGCCGCTACAGAGAATTACCTTGCGCAATTAACGCAAACCACAGTGTCGGGCATCGCTTCAAGTCGCGCCTCCTGAATGGGCTGTCGACACAAGGCGCATATGCCGTAGTTGCCGTCATCCATTCGTTTTAAGGCGTTTCGTAGCCGTTCTCCCTCTTCCTGCATCCGCCGTTGCTGGGCTAACGCCATCTGCTGCTGTTGCATCGAATCGAGGCGGGATAGCCTTCCTATGGAAACATCTGGCGAAACGGGTTTTGTGTCTTCGTCGTCCTGATGCAGCGCTTTCTCGATTTCGTGTATTCGCTTTTCGATGTCGTTTCGAATAGAGGCTAGCTTTTCAGGAGTCACGATGATTGGAATAAGTATTATAGCTAACACTACATCTTAGCCCTGGCTGAAGAGTAGACGGATACGCAGAAAGGAACGCAAAAAGTCAGCCAAAATTTTGGCCAATGGACTGTTCCCCAAGAAGCGGAGGACAGAGCCTCCCATTGGTTGATCGCATTGAGAAGGGCTCCCACGATCAGGGCCAGTTTCAAGCCACGCCAAACGGTTTTAACTTGGGTGGCCAATTTGAAAAAGAGAGTTATTCGGAGCATGTCGGATTTAATTAGTCGAGCGCATTGTATAACGTTCGCTATTGATTACATTCACTACGGCTTGAAAAACGGTTTCGGGACTTGTCTCGGCGTTCACGTACTCAATATCGGAACGATCTAGTTTTTCAATAAATGTTCTCACTCTTTCAATTTTTCCGTTTCGTTCATATTCTTCCGGCTCAGCGTATAGTGAAGGGTCTTTCTCTGTGTCATGTCGCTTTCTGATCCTGCTCATGCAAACTTTTCGACTGGCTTGTAGCACGATGGGTATAAGCTGGGCGCTTTGTCTGTGAGCAATTCGGTCCGTAGCGTTCCATTGAAATTCCCAGCCAAGGTTTATATCCAGAATAATGGATATGCCGTTCATCAACTGTTCTTCTGCAAGTCTAAACAGTAGATTCTGGGCTGTTTGTGAAGCTTTGGATGAATCGAGAAGACTTTCGTCGCTTTTTATGAGAGCCTGACGGATAGAATCGGATCCGAAGCATGGGATTCCCAGTTTTCTAGAAAGCTTTTTCGCTACAGTCGATTTCCCGGAGCCAGGGAAGCCGCCGATGGCAATAATATGTGTTTCGCAAGCTCGATTATTACGTATTGAATTTTTAATGACGTATTTCGGATCGATTTTTATGAGTCTACTATTAATGCTAGGTAGCAAAATAGAGATGGTAAAGGTGTTATACTCGCTTCGATCTAAACGTCTAGGCCCATTTAGCTGTCAATAATCGACAATTGAAAGGCAGCCATTTCGTGGTCGTTGCGAACGAGGAGAGTATCTCCCGCTAGAACGGGATGATTCCAAGTCTTGCCTTCCAGAGCTTTAAGGCGGGAAATTTCATTGAGTCCATCGGAGCTTGCTTCGACGAGAGCGAGTTCTCCCTGCTCTGAAATAACGATCAGTAGGCCCTGGTCAGCCAACAGAACGAGCTGACCGCGGCCATAGCGTCCGCCTTTCCATTTACGTTTTCCGTCCTTTAAATCCATGCAGGCGAGAATGCCACTATCGAAACCGAAAGCATGCCCTTCGTGAACGACGAAATCATTGAAGTATGGTTTGAGTCGGTTCGAAGTCCAACGCTCCTCTGCAGTCCATCCGTCAGAACTTTTGCTCACATGAATACGTCTCACGCCACTTCGGTCACCCGTGCTAATTAGAACTTCACCACCATCAGCGATGGCCGGCTGAACGATAGGGTAGCCCTTCCAGACGTGCTCCCAAAGCACTTTGCCGTCTGAGGGGGAAATACTGGCCAAACCCGCTCCACTCATCTGCAAGATCTGTTGAACTCCATCGATCGTAAGAAGATGAGGCGAGCTATATCCTTCGCCGCCAAGAGACTCGAACCAGCGAAGTTCCCCATTCTCCATTTCGTAGGCTGCCAAGGCTCCAGAAGAAGCAATGGCGACAATATCGCCTACGATCAGCGGAGAACTCGAAAATCCCCAGCCAGGCGTCTTGCTTTCTGTATCCGAAGCGACATTACGCGTCCAAATGAGCGATCCATTTCGCGCGTCCAAAACATTCAAGGTCCCGGTTGCTCCGAAAGTATACACGCGTCCGGCGTGGAGGGTGGGGGTTCCTCTTGGGCCTGCGCCAGCATTTGATTCCCAAAAGCGCGTTGCTGTCGCGTGTTTCCAGACAGGCTCTCCCGTATCAAGCTTATAACAGGAAACGACTTCCTCCTCTCCGCGTTGCTCTTGAGTGTAGAAAAGATTCCCTTGGACGGCAAAGGACGACCAGCCAGGTCCAACTGACCTACGCCACATTTCTTGCGGAGGAGCTGCTTGCCAGTTCGTTTCGATTTGCGAATTTCTGACAATGGAGTTCCGTTCTGGGCCGCGAAATCCTGGCCAAATAGGCTCTTCTAAAACAGTATTGTTCACCTTCGTATCATTCAGACTGGAAGACTCGGTCTCCGTTTGGTTCAGCAGTTTTTCTTCCGCCGTTTTCGACCACCTCCACTCTAAATCTGAACTCCCGCTGCCCGATATCCCGTCAGTGCGCAGCAGGGTCCATGTTCCGCAAAGCAGGAGAAAGGTGGCCATCATGGAGTAGCGGCGGAAGGTTTGAGACCGCTGCGCGCTCAAAGTGGCCCAAACTACCAAAGCTAGACCGAGCAAAGGCGCTATGTAGATAGGGAACATCAACCCCATCATTCCTGTTGCAATTGACTCGTGTAGAAGAAAGGCAGTCCCCACTGCTGCTATGATCATTACTGAGAGAGTGATCAGTCGGTCGCTCCACGGCGCTCGGCTGAAGAAAGTCCACCAAATGAAGATGGCTAAGCTTCCGGCCAATCCCGATAGCACTCCTTGCATAGCGAACTCGGGATTGATCGCCGGGACTACATATCTCAACAGCAATACCAAGACAGCCAGGGCAATGCCTGGCCAAAGCCTAAGGGGCTTCTTTAAAATCGATTCGTGGGCGCCTTCTGTTTTCATCATCCTGTCGATCTTATTACGTCGTTTCTTTTTGGGGTTGCCGTAGTTTTTCTAGCAGTGGAGTTTTATACACGTATGGTTGCAGACAAGTTGCAAAAATTTTTGGGCGGCTACTTTTGCCGAAAATGTATCCACATAATCGTTGCGCGTATGGCTTTACTTATCTTTGCTCTTGGTAATTTTCTAAACTTTAGCAGGAGCTGCTTTCGCAAGTCCTCCGTAGCTCTAAATGAGCGAAGGATGGAATACCGAGATCAAAAGATTTCGATTGATCCTTGGCCTGAGCGCGTCGAACGTGAGGGAAGTTTATCCTAGCTCATCACACCACACATGCAAGTACATGAAGGATTCGTATTTCATCTCGATTGGCCCCAGGAATATCCTGAAGCCTTTCCCGCCGAAGTGGGCGGCTGGCTGATCTCGCATCGTCCGATTACCGGCATCCGACTCTTGTCAAATTCAAACGAGCTTCTGGGAGAGGTGGAGCGGCCGGATGTTCGTGAAGCCTTTCCTATCTACGATTATGTCTTTGGCTTCTCCGGTGTGATCGCAGCTGAGAAACTGGATGGCAAACTGACCTTCGAGCTTATTTTTGAGGATCAATCAGTATGCGTGGAGCAACCTCTATCGCCGCGTCCCTCCGTTCCTTCGTTTTTGAATCGACTCCTTTTGACTCTCGGAATCCGTTGGCTGGAAACGCGTCGTCGCTGGTCCCGCAGCGAAGAGGCTGCTTGGCCTTTCACTCTCAGGCGAGAACTCTTGCAGATCCGTCGCGAGTGCGGCGAATCCTTTCGCTGCCTAGAACTTCAGAGAATCCTTTCGCTCTTCGCTCGAGAAAGGCCCTCTGCTAATGTAGTGCAAATTGGAGTTGGGGATGGCGTGCTGGTTGATCCGCTTTCATCGTACTGGGATAAGACTTCCTGGAGAGGAGTCCTTGTCGAGCCCTTGCCCCATTTGAGCGAATCTTTGAAGGAACGTTTTGCGGATAATCCGAACATTTCAGTAATTCAAGCTGTTGTATCTGAAAATGACGGTACAGCCACGTTTTATCGCCTAGCTCACGCTTACGAAAACGCCCCCGGTTGGCATCAGATGCTTGGTTCGCTGGACAGAGAGGTTCCACTCAAGCATCGTTCTCTAATTCCGAATATCGACGATCTCATTACAGAAGAGCCCGTTCGATCTCTCCGACTTCAAACCCTCTTGAAGGAGCAAGGATTGTCTCGCTTCGATCTGATCGTTATCGATACGGAGGGCCACGACTACAAGATTCTCAAGCAAATCGACTTCACGCGACAATCTCCCTCCCTTCTACTTTTCGAGCATCATCACCTGACTTCAGAGGAGCGTCAAGCCGCGTCCCAACTGCTATCGGAAAATGGATACAAATGGGCGGAGACCGAGGATGAGAACACTTTTGCTTGGAAATACTAGATTTTGACTTATAAAATTCCGATTTTTCAGTTGGTCTGTATCAAACTAAAGCCTACGATGTTGCCCCAACTGAACGTAGTATCTCGCTAATTCGCTTAAGTCCTCTTTCTTCCGCGTGTTGAAGGGCGGTCTTTCCTTCGGCGTCCGTGGCCGAGACGTCCGCTCCGGCTTCCAAAAGTTGCTCCGTAACTTCATGACAATCGTCCCTCTGTGTCGCGTTCATTATAAGAGGTGTCATTTGATAAAACTTCGATCCCTCGCGAACGTTGCGGCTATTGGCGTTGGCTCCAGCAGCGAGAAGCGCCCGAACGGAATCGGGAGCGTGCTCGCTTGCCCAATGCAGTGGCTTCCCGCCGATCCAGTTGATTTCGTCGGCTTCGATATCCGCTCCGGCATCAATCAGCATGGCAACGATGTCGGCATGGTTGTTGTGAGCTGGCCAGTGAAGCGGCGTATCGCCAATCCAACCACGTGAGTGAACACTCAAGGGATCTCTCTCCAAGTGCTTGCGAACCAAGTCTTTGTTTCCCTCTCGTCCAGCCAGATTAATCGTCAGGCCCAAGCCATTTGTACCGTCAGCCAAGTGGGGAATCTCATTTAGAAAATAATCTACAATGTGTTCATGTTTTTTCCATGACGCTTCCATTACGGGCGGATAGGTGTTCATCGGATTGGTGTAAACTTCCGCGCCTCGGTCTACCAATAGCTTGCATATCTCCAAGTTTCCATGAGCCGCCGCAAACTGGAGAACTGATCGATTATCATTTTTCTGAATACGCCGTGAATGAATCAGTCCGGGTTTCCATCTGAGAAGGGACTTGATGCCGGACAAATCATCCTTAGCAATGAGTTTAAAAATCTTCTGTGTCGGATCCATTAAAAAAGTTTCTGTCGTAGACGTTTATATATCAGGAACCCACGCTTAGTGGTTCAGGAATTTTGAGTATCTAAGCTCTTCAAACTCTTGTCCATCGATTTGGAAGCTTTTCTTTTCTCCATCAGGTAGAAATCCATTCTTTTCGTAAAACGCGATTCCGATTGGATTTGTGGATAATACCCAGAGATAAACGCTGTTTGTAGTGATCTCTTTTTCTATCTTCTTCCAAAACCTGGTTCTGATTCCGCTGCTATAATATTTTGGATCTAGATAGATAGCTGTCAGCTCTGTTGCTTCCTCAAGATCTCTATCTCTAGCCTTCGCAATGTTAAGAAAGCCGATGACCTTAGGATCATCGTTTTCAGCTACAAAAAGCTTCCCACCATTTTCAATACAAGATCGCCACATGGCTTGGCGTTTGCCAACATCGAGAGATTCTAGAAAAGCTGCTGGTAGCGAATCCTTGTAGGCAGTCTGCCAAGAGCGGACGTGGATTTTCGCAATCCGCTCTGCATCAGCCATCACCGCTTTTCTTACATTCATACGTCAATTCCATTCGCGAGTCTCAGTGAATTCTAGGATGGTTTTTCCAAAACAGGAATTCGGAATCGATGAAGGTTATATGTTGATCAAACCTTCTTTTTCCTCTCCACTTTCCACCATCAGGTCGCAATCGTTTTCTATTAAACTAAGATTGATACAAAAATAGTACCCCGAGTAAACCCAGAACCTCATTCTATCTTTAATTGGAACCATTTCTTTATGTAGTTCCTTATAACGAAGTGGATCGCAGTATACGGCCGTAGCGTTTTCAGCTGGATCGTGGGAAATTTTAAATTTTTCTCCTTTTTTAAGAATTCGATCATAGCCTCCTGTGAAGGACTTAGACCAAGATGTCATACAAATAATATTGATATCTTTTTTGGGGGAGTAGATCTGACCTGTTTTTACCATGGCCGAAAGTGAACAATTGCATTTTTTGTATTCAGAATTTCAGGAATTTGTCTTGTATAGGAAAATACGGTCTTTAAATCCGCCGCGTTGGCTCGCCTTCTTCTCTCGAACTTTCTCAAGTTCCTTTTTGTCAGATCCAGTCGCTTCCGCTATAGCATAGACAACTTCTAAGACATCGGCGAGTTCTTCGAGCGTTTCATCCTGCATAAATTCCTCGACTTCCTCTTTCAGCTTTTTCTTCAGTTCTTCGATATACT
>JANQKI010000299.1 GCA_028281165.1 Opitutaceae bacterium
TTACCTCTTATACGCGGGATTCGGCGTCGGGATGATGGCATGGGTATCTGATAGATACTGATCCAGAAGCTGATTCAAGGCCTTGACCTTGTCCGGGAAACGCGTGGCCAGGTTGTGGGCTTCACTGATATCGTGTTTCAGATGGTATAGTTCGTAACGATCCGTTTGATCGGGATTGTCGCAGAAAAGCCGCAACAGCTTCCAATGATCCTTTTGTACCCAAGCTCCCGGTACAGTGCCGGTATAATGGGGATGATAGCAAAAAGCCGATTGTCTCGTCGCCTTTTGACCCAGGAGGGTAGGAACTTGATTGATCCCATCGAGAGAGAGATTGGCAGGCATATCGATCTTCAGCATCTCCAATAGAGTCGGAAAGAAATCTACGCTGCTGAAGAGCGCATCCGTCGTTGCGCCGGCTGGAATCTGGCCGGGCCATACGAAGATACAGGGCACACGCGTGCCCGCTTCGTAAATCGACCCTTTCCCTTCGCGAAGGGGAAAGTTATGGGTTCCCGGGATATGCTCTGATCCTGGCGGCGAGGTGACCGGTGGAGGCCAGGTATTCCCTCCGTTGTCCGAGAAAAAGATGATAATCGTGTTGTTGGCCAATCCCAGGTCATCAACGGCCTGCACCAAGGTGCCCACCGCCTGGTCAAAGCTCTCCACCATGGCCGCATAGACGGGATTGACTTGATGCGAAAGCGGTTTGACCTTCCGCTTGTATTTTTCCACCAGCTCAGGCTTGGCAGTCCAAGGCGAGTGCACCGAATAGGACCAGTAGTTCAGAAAGAAGGGCTTGTCCTGGTTAGCTTTCATGAAGGCGACCGCCTCTTGGGCCATACGGTCTTCCAGATGCTCGCCCGGCTTTCCTCGCAAAGTTCGTTCCTCGCCCAGAAATACCCAGGGCGCTAAAAAGTCTCTCTTCGGCGCCCCTCCGAGATGGTGCGGGACATCAATGTCGAAGCCACGGTCCAAGGCGCTTAAGCCTTCTCCCCCTGCATGCCAAACGCCAAAGTGGCCACAGACATAGCCGGCCTTATTAATGACCTGAGCCACGGTCGCATGGTCGGAGGGAAAGGTCCGGGCGCTCTCGACTTCCAGACAACGCCGATGGGCCGGACCGGTTTTTGCCAACCGGGCCTTGAAGGGATGTATCCACTGCGGCTTGGTTACCCCCAGACGCGCAGGATACAAGCCGGTTAAAATACTGGAGCGAGTAGGGGAGCAAAGCGGATTGGCGGCATAAGCATGGGTAAGAAGCAATCCGCGCTTGGCCAGACGCTGGATATGCGGCGTTTCATAAAAATCGGTCGTGCCGTAGAGGGTCGTATCACTCCAACCCAGGTCGTCGGCCATGATGAACAACACATTAAAAGGCCTCTCAGGGTCGGCCAAGGCGCCTAAGCATCCTAGCATGGACAACAGCAGGGCTGTGGTCGCCGGCAAACTGGTTCTGTTCATAGATTTTTTCTCCATTCAGTTGATAGGAAGTTTGAGTGTTCCGGTTTGATCCGGGAGTCGGTTAAAAAAATTTGATCCTGCCTGAAAAAGCTGGAAACCGCGTGGTTTTGCAGGGCCAATCAATGAAGCGCATAGGCATGCTATGTTATCCGTATTGATTAATCGGTTACGCAACTTGCTATATTAAAATAACTTGCCTAAGTCCACTGTCAATCTATACTTATATATAGTTCCAATCCACTTTCCCAAACCCACATAAAATATATAAAAACCCAACGAATTTGATCAAAGCCCACATATAAATGGCTTATATACACCATCGTTTTTCATAGAATTCCCGTAAACAAAGGCTTATCGAATCTAGTGCGGGAGTCAGCTCTACTCAAAACCTCGAAACGCCATGAGCTATATCATCGAAAAGCGCCATTACCCAGAGCCTGATAATCTAGCTGAAACCCATAATATTGGTCCGGATACTCGCTTTAGAATTATTGCTCATCTCGATTTTCCGTTCCTCGAGGAAAAGCATGGAATTCAAGTGACCGGCCACACAATTGCTCGCCGAGGCAACCTGTTTGTCAGGAACAAACCGGCTTTCAGTCAAGTGCTTGTCTGTTGCTCGGGAGAAGCCGTCGTATTGATCAAGGGTCGGTGGGCGCCCCTTTACCCTGGCATGGCCTACATTACCCCAATCAACAAACGCCATGCCTATTTTGCCAAACCGGGCAGTCCCATGGAATTTTCCTGGGTGATTTACGAAGGCCGTGGCCCCGAAAGCATTTGCGATCACCTCAACAAGGATGAACCCTATACCATACAGGCAACCCCCAATCTGTTGTCCTACCAGCTTCTTGGACTCTACAATGAATCCATCCATCAGAGAGACGAGGTAATGATGGACGCATGGATAAGCCTTGTGAATATGTATGTTCGCCGCGCGCTGGCAGGAAAGGAGCTTGATCCTAGATTGCGAAAATTGTGGACCAGCGTCGAAGAGGATTTCTCAGCCAAATGGAGTTGCAAATCCATGGCTAAGATTGCGGGAATCAGCGAGGAGCACCTTCGTCGACTCTGCCATCGGATCTACGCGCAAAGTCCCGCGGAGCGACTAAGGTCATTGAGAATCAAATACGCAGCCGAACTTCTGGAGTTTTCCGAACTCAGCATTGAAAAGATCGCTGAAAAAACCGGCTATTCGGACGCTGCCGCGTTTTCCCGAGCCTTCAGCAATAGTCAAGGCGCAACACCCTCAAGATACCGACGAAGCGTTCGGTTGGGTCGTTTCTATTGATTGCCAAGCGAGGCGAGACTTGTACGATGAGGGTATGAAAATTGGAAGACAGACATTTGGAAAGACGGAGCATCAAAGCTCGATCGCTATCTTCGGGGCGGCCGCCCTAGGGAACGTCAATCAAGAGGAAGCCGATAGCGTTCTGGAAACGCTCTTTGAATATGGTATCAATCATATCGATACCGCCGCGAGTTACGGCGACTCGGAGCTGCGTATCGGGCCTTGGATGAAAAACCATCGCCAGGACTTCTTTCTGGCCACCAAGACCGGCGAGCGAACCTACGATAAAGCTAAGGAAAGCATCCATCGATCCTTAGAGCGACTGCAGACCGACCAACTGGATCTCATACAGATGCATTGCCTTATCGATGCCGATGAATGGGAAACGGCATTCGGCGAAGGCGGCGCTTTGGAAGCGTTGGTGGAAGCGAGAGAGGAGGGGATCGTTCGATTTATCGGCGTGACCGGCCATGATTGGATGGTGGCCAAAATGCATTTGAGAAGTTTGCAGAGATTCGATTTCGATTCGGTTTTGCTGCCCTATCAGTATCCTATGATCCGCCGGGCGGAGTACGCTCAAGATTTCGATGGACTCTACCAGCTCTGCCGCGAGCGTAATGTCGCGATCCAGACCATAAAATCCATTGCTCAAGGCCCTTGGTCTGAAGACGAGCAGAATCGGAGCACTTGGTACAAGCCGCTGGAGGACCAATCGGCGATCGATCGAGCCGTTTGGTATACCTTGGCCCATGGTAACTTGTTTCTGAATACGGCAGGCGACATCCATCTGCTTCCTAAGGTTCTCGACGCTGTGACGCGATTCGAATCCAGCCCTACCGATGAAGAGATGGAGAATCTCTACGAGACGAATCAAATGGCTCCTATTTTCGCGTCATAAAAATCAAATCGTAACGTAGTTTAAGTAATGAACAGTGATTCCTAGCGGAATCAGATGCTCTCCGAGCAACAGGATGACCTACGGTCAACAAGGTTTTTCATGTCGATTCGAATCCTGTTATCGCCAAAGGCGATATCCTGCTCTGGCGAACGCCAGATCCCATGTCACGCCATAGCCTCGGCGAAGGAGGAAGTCCCGCTGCGGCGGGACGATGTTAATTGAAATACTGTCTTATTATATTAACAGTGATTCCTTGCGGAATCAAATGCTCGTTTCCGCGAGCAACAGGATGGCCTGCGGCCAACAAGAAAATGAGAAATAAATCCTGTTCGCGAAGCGATCCTGTTCCGGCAGCTGCCGGATCCAGTCCTCCATAGCTTCTGGTTCCGCCATAGCTTCACGCGGCGGTGGATAGCGAAGGAGGACGATGTTAATTAAATAAAAGCAGTAGATGTATTAACAGTGTCGCTCTCCGTCTTCTTGAGGGCTTCGGCCTTTGTATGCCACGACGCGTGAATGGGTCCAAGCTGGTCAACTACATCCGTGTTATCTGTGTGATCTGTGGTTAATCACCGTCATGCGGGACGATGTTAATTATTTAACTACACTTCCTAGACAGTGCAATTCCTCTACTGGGCCGAACTTAGCTTTGGTATTTTACTACGCGCTTCGGCGAGGTATTTTTCCGCGGTTTCGAGGCGGGATTTGTATATCTCGTAGCCAAGCGCCAGCTCCTCGATCTTGGTCGTGTTTTCGGGAGTCTTATAATCCGGGACGCTGTACATAATCAGCCTCTCTCTCGCCAGCTCCCGATTGTAGATGGCGAAGTACTGATGATGCGAATTGGCCTGATTCAAAGCAGTGATTTGAGCCCATTGCTGGGCCTGCATGTTGGCCTGCATTTGAGCGAGCGTATGGGAGGCCGCGATAAGCAGCCCCTCCACAAGCTTTCGCCTGAACACTTTGCCTTTGCGCTTCTTGTTGAACTCCAGCATGGTGGACCGAAATCCCGTCGCTGCTTCGCCGAAATCCTGCACAGCGAGTTCGTACAGTTCTCGAGCGCGGTCGGAATCGCTGGCCACAACGGCATCCGCCGCGACCATGCGGGCAAAGCCTCTCGCCGAGACTTCTTCGACAGTGGCATCCGTATCCACAATTTCGGCGCCGTTTTCGATCAAGGCTCGACAGGCTTCGCGGTGAGCATTCGCGGCGGCGATTCCTAAAGAAGTCTCGCCCGTTTCATGCATCCAATTCGGATCCGCTCCCTGTTGTACGAGCTTTTCAACGACATCGGACATTCCGGTTTTCGCTGCCAGAAATAGGGGAGGGTAGCCACTCGAGTTCACGACTGACGGATTGGCTCCATTGTCGAGCAGGTACAAAGCGGATTTCTTTTTGCCGAATTCAAGGGCGAGAAGCAATGCCGTGTCGCCGGATTGGCTTTCATGTTCTATGAAGTCGTAATCATCGCGTCGCAAAATATCGAATACAGCCGTGCTCTCATTGAGAATGGCTCGATGAAAAGGCGTGAGACCATCGAGGTCGGCGACTTTAGGATCAGCCCCTCGCGACAGAAATTTCTCGATTTGCTCGGGCGTTCCTTTTTCCGCCAGGTAGTGGAGCAGCGTTCTGCCTAAAAAATCTGCCGTATCCATTGAAGCGCCCGCCTCTACGATACGATCGGCTATTTCGAAATGTCCGCTTTCCACAGCCGAGACCAGAGCGCTTTTCCCAATGACCTGAACGCGATCGAGTTCCGCATTGGCTTCCAAGAGCTGGTTGACGCAGGGCAGGCAACCCGACTCTGCGGCATAAATCAAAGAAGTGTAGCCCGTAGTATCCGCTAGATTCGGATCGGCTCCGAAATCCATAAGCATGCGAATCAGATCCGCGTTGCCCAAATAGGTGGCAAGGTGCAGGGCCGAAACCTTTCGATGATTCAGTTGATTAACATCGCTCCTGCTTTCCAAGAGAGATTTGGTTTCAGGAATGTCTTGGTCCAATACGGCAGCATGCAGCGGAATGGGCTTTCGTTTCTTGGTTTTGCCGCCCTTCGCTGCTATCGTCCTTGGACCACTTCGATCATCGCTATCGATTTGGCTTCGGACGCGCCACACCACCTCCTTCAATGAAATGGCGTCTGTATCGTGAAAGTTTTCTTCAGTAATCGGACCTTTGGAATACAGCGTTATGCGATCTCCCAGCGCATGCCATTTTTCGCCACTTTCATCTTCGCGATACGGCTGTATCCAAAGTTCAACTTTCCTGTGGAAGGACCACAAGCAAAGGAAGGCGATCTCAACATTGCCTTTCTCTTCCGCTATCTTTTTAAGCGTGTCGTGAAACCTCACCGCTGCATACTTGAGCGGGAGGTTTCTTTTTTCCGGATTCTTTCCATTGAAATCCGCTTCTATTATTTCTCGGACTCGATCTCTCGGCGTCCGCGTCGTCATCACGGCTCCTCGCATTTGCCAGACCTCTGAAGCGTAAACCAATTCCTCAAACGCGTCATCCGGCAAAGCCGGATTCATGGCGGTCCAGTATTTGGCGATTGGGGAGCCCTTTCGCGAAATATCGGCCAGCTTCTCTGGCGAAGTGTCTAAGGATCTCGCCTTTTTCAGACTTGCTTGAAGGGCAGGGGTAACCAAAGCGCTAGCCGAAAAAAGGAGAAACGCGAGGAGCAAAGAATGTTTGGAACGCATCAACGAATTCGCATACACGCATTGCGTTTTCTTTCCGAGGAAGAAAATGACAATTTCGCGAGTTCGGCTAGGTGAGGATCGGATTGTGTTAGAAATCCAACCACAGAGGATTTTATGAAGAGTGATTCCTATCCGCCTCCTCCCGCTTCGCCAAGGCTTCAGCCTGTTACGAGGATGTCGCTACGCTCGGAACTCGCAAAGCTCGTTGAGGTGTCCGTCTTCGCTCAAAAGCTACGCCGAGATAAATCGGTCTTCGACTTCGGTACGTGCACTACGGCTAGACAAGACGGCGTGACAAGACGGCGTGAATGGGTTCAAGCTGGTCAACTACATCCGTGTTATCTGTGCGATCTGTGGTTAATCACCGTCATGCGGAACGATGTTAATTATTATTAGACAGAGGATTGTATTAACAGTGATTCCTTACGGAATCAGATGCTCTCCGAGCACAAGGATCCCGCCATCCGCCGTCGCGTGAAGCTATGGCGTGACAAGGCGGCGGCAACAGGATCTATTGTATAATGTTTTTGAATCTTGCTATCGCCAAAGGCGAATGGTCCGGCTCCCTATTGGGCCCGGTCTTGTCGCTATGCTCGGAACTGCTCTGGCGAATGCTAGATCCAGCGAAGCGATGTTAATTATCTAGCTAAACTTCCTTTTCCTTCCACTTGCCGCGCATGAAGAGGAGGCCTCCGACGACCGTCATGGAGATGTCGGCGGCCACGATGGCCCAGAGGATGCCGGTGGGGCTCTCAAGATAACGGGCAAGGAGCCAGGCGGCGGGAATCTGGAAGAGCCAAAAGCAGAATACGTTGATCCAGGTGGGCGTCATGGTGTCGCCGGCTCCATTGAAGGCTTGGACCAGTATCATTCCCCAGGCGTAGAAGGGATAGGCGATGCTGATGAGCCGCAGCGTTAGTATCCCCATTTCAATGACGTCCGGATCGTCGATGAAGAACGCGACAATGGGCCGGGCGAAGAGAAGAAAGGCGAACATCACCAGGGTCAGGAAAATCATGTTGAACAGGCCGGCTACGCGCACGGAGGCGACCGCCCGATCGGGTGTTCGAGCTCCCAGATTCTGTCCTACTAAAGTGGCTACGGCATTCGACAGCCCCCAGCTGGGAAGAATGGTGAAGATGATCACCCGGATCGCGATGGTGTATCCCGCCAGGGCCGCGCTCCCGAAGGGGGCCATGATCCGCATGAGGGCGATCCAGCTGGTGGTCGCGATGAGCATTTGCAGGATGCCGCCGAGGGAGATCCGGATCATTTTGACGATCGCCCTGTAGTCGAATGTCCATGACGTACTGGTGAAATGGATGATGCTCTTTTGGCGATAGAAGGCCCAGAACTGATAGAGGACGGCCGTGCCCCGCCCGATGACGGTGGCCACCGCGGCTCCGGTGAGCCCCATTTCTGGAAAGGGTCCCCATCCGTAAATCAGGCAGGGATCGAGAAGGATGTTGATGCCATTGCCTATCCAAAGGGCCCGCATGGCCAGGGCGGCGTCGCCCGCCCCGCGGAAGACGGCGTTGTTCAGGAAGAGGAAGATGATGACAATATTGGTGCCGAGCAGAATGGCGGTGTAGTCGGCGCCTTCCTCAACGACGGCGGGTTCGGCTCCCATCAGGGCCAGAATATCGCTGCCAAAGTAGAAGGCTGGCAGACCGGTCAGCACCGCGACTGCCGCGCCCAGATAAAGCCCTTGGG
Organism: Opitutaceae bacterium; assembly: GCA_028281165.1. Lineage (GTDB taxonomy): Bacteria > Verrucomicrobiota > Verrucomicrobiia > Opitutales > Opitutaceae > JANQRT01. Next base: position 8,066 of record JANQKI010000299.1, read on the forward strand.
TAGCGGCCGCCGAAGCGCCACGAGGGTTCTTCTCCCCGATGCGGCGGGCAACGGTAGCGGTCAGGGCCATGGAGAGCCCCACGGCCACAGCATAGATCAAGGTCAGTACCGACTCGGTGAGACCGACGGCGGCGGTGGCTTCCTTGCCCAGCGATGAAACCCAATAGATGTCGGTGATGGCGAAGAGCGACTCCATGGCCATCTCCAGCATCATCGGAATGGCCAACAGAACGACCGCTTTGCGAATGCTCCCCGACGTGAAGTCATGCGCTTTGCCGGAAAGCGAATCGCGGACGATGGTAAACCACGATTCCGCTTTAGGGTCTGGTTCATTCGCGTTGCTCATGTTGAAATAGTGAAGGTTGAAAGGCTTTTAATGAATGAACAGTGTCGCTACGCGACAGATGCTTGCTCCGCAAGCACAAGGATGGCCTACGGCCAACAAGGTTTTTTCATGTCTATTCGAATGTTCCGGCTCCCTGACGGGCCCGGTCTGTTATTCTCCGCTCCGCTACGTTGAGGTCTCGTTGCCACTCGGTAGTCGGCTAAGCCTCGGAACTGCTATCGCCAAAGGCGATATCCTGCTCTCCGCAAAGCGGAGATCTAGTTCCGCCAACGCGGGACGATGTTAATTAATAAAAGAGATCATGAATGAACAGTGATTCCTTTGGGAATCAGATGCTCTACGAGCACAAGGATGGCCTGCGGCCAACAGGATCTTTTGTATGTCTATTTGAATCCTGCTCCCGTCACAGGTGGGATCCTGTTCTGGCGAATGCCAGATCCAGTCCTGCTGTGGCAGGACGATGTTAATTATTCTCTCTAGACTCACTTGATCTTTCTGATTTGGATACACCTATATAAAGTCATGGCAGGACCTTCAGAGAGCGGCGACAAGATGCCCAATCTCTACTTGGTGGGATTTTTGGGTACGGGCAAAAGCGCCGTTGGACAAATGGCGGCCCAAGAGCTGGGTCTTCGTTTTATCGATAGCGACGATGCTATAGAGCAGGAGGTCGGCAAATCGGTCAGGGCCATTTTCGAAGAGGATGGGGTGCCCTCATTTCGCGTGCTGGAGCGTCGGTTTATCGAGGAGAGACATCCCGATAGCGGATGCCTCATATCTTGCGGAGGCGGACTCATTGTTCCCCCCGGCATGAGCGAGCTTCTGAACAGCAAGGGAATCGTCGTTTGCCTGCATGCCAAGCCGGAGACGGTTCGCGAGCGAACGAAAGACGGGGAAAGCCGTCCGGCGCTTAACATTGAGGATCCCTTGACTCGAATCACCGAGTTGCTGAAGGAGAGAGAAACGCTCTACCGCGACGCTGGTCCCGCAGTGCATACCGATCATCGTTCAATCGCTGAGGTAGCCGCAGAGGTATGCGATGTGTATCGTCGCAGCGTTATAGCTAGATAGCATAGAGTTAGTTGCGAATGAACAGTGTCGCTAACGCGACTACCGAACGAAGAGACACCTCAACGAGACGTAGTCGAGAATAACAATGCTCTACGAGCAACAAGATCCCGCTGTGTGGGAACAGGCTTTTAGTTGTGAGCTCGCCGGATATCCAATCCAGGTTTTGCGCAGGTTTGTTTTTCGCTACAGACTGCTTTCCGGAGAAGTTACTCGTGCACTAAAGAATGCTGCAAGCGCGGAGTGTTTAATCCCGAAATGCATAAACCAGCGTAGCGCCTATTAAAATCCTTACCGATTAGGAGCGATACCCAAAGGTTAGGATTCCTCCCGGAACTTTTCTCTAACGCTCCAGAGCCCCAAAGCAGGGTTGCTCACATAGAAAACCTGCTCGCCATCCGGCATTGAATTCCATCCATCCTCGAGCTTGGCTGGATCGTACTTGCTAACCGCTTCTTCGAAAGAATCGTGCTGGAAGCCAACCGATTCGATCTCTTCTCTGGTGACTCCCGGCCCAGGGCAATAGCGAATGGCAAAGCGTCCATCGCTCGAGCCATGGATCAAGTGGGCGGCGGCGGAGAGATTCGCAGCCAGCTCAGGATGCCGCTTTACCGCCTCAAGCGTCTCGCTGGTCGTTCTGTATCCAAATTTCCGTATCAAGGCATCGATTTCCTGGTCCTCGCCAAATCCCTCGAGAGCGGGAGCCAGAATAACGAGCTCCCCTTCGTCAGCCATGGCCATGCGGGTACGATAGACGGCCTTGTTGCCCAGCCAAGTGGTTTTGAATTCTTCGGGATCCAGATAAACGACGGCCTTATTAATAGGCTTGTCCAGAAGATTGAGATTCAGCTTCTGACTTTGCCTCGCGGCAGCTGCATAGGTTTCGTCACCAGATCCGCAATACACGCCTTTCAGGGCCAAGTCGTCGCCCGTCCCGTCGAGCACGGTCAGGATGAACTCGATTGGCAAATGACTGAGATAGCGATGGAATCCCTCGTTTAAGGCGCGTCGCACCGGACTGTCCACGCGTCCCATGATTCGCTCCATACCATAGACTGCTCCAAGAAAATGAGACTTGTTGATCGTATCCGGTCCGCCGGTACCGACCAGTATATTCTTTGTATAGTTGGCCATGCCAATCACTTCGTGAGGCACAACCTGGCCGATCGAAACGATCAAATCGTAGCCACCTTCGTCCAGCAGCTTGTTGGCTGCCACATCCATCGTGTAATCAAGCTTGCCTTCGGAAAGCTCCAGCATCCGTTCTCCAGAAATCTGACCGAATACTTTGACGTCGTTTCGCCAGTCGTGAGCAAAGAATAGTTCGCGGGGAATGCCTTCGCCGAACATACGATCGATCTGTCTATCGGACATGGGGACATGCGTTCCCAAAGCCGGAAGGAAATGCACCGTAGCCCGGTCTTTGAGAGCATGATACAAATAGGCGGAAATGTAGCCGGCTCTGGAATGAACGCGCGTCATATCAGGCGGCAGGAGCAACACGCGCTGAACGCTTTGGGCCTTGGCAGCCATAAATTGGTCCAACAACGCATCAAGCTGGCTGTCCGATATGGCCTCGGAATCGCTCTCAAAATGGATAGGGTAGGCTTGCATGGATTAGGCACCTATCCCAAAACCTATCTTGGATGCCGTTGCCAGCGAAATCGTTTCCGGCATTCTTGAATCAGGATTAAATTATAAATTATTTTAGTGCACTAAAATGCACTATTTTCTTG
>JANQKI010000310.1 GCA_028281165.1 Opitutaceae bacterium
CCAAAATGGCGTTAAACATAAAACTCAGCTTTTTCCTACCATTACAAATCTCGGATCATCCTTTTTCGAACAGAACCCAGGACAAAGCCACAATGACCATCAGACTATTCTTAAACCACGCGTCTTAGAGTTCGCCTCACCACCTCTAACCGTCGAAGAGAACGAACCCGGACGACCTGTCCTCCTAAAAGCCCTACCAGGTCTGAAGTTCGACAAAACCAGCATCATGGCTCGAGTAGGCGAACGAATATCCCTAACTCTCGAAAACACCGACATGATGCCGCACAATTGGGTGCTAGCCGACAGCGGCTATTACCTGGAGCTAGGCGAAATAGCCGACCAGCTCATCAACGAACCCAAAGCCATCGAAACGGGCTACGTCCCAAACTCGCCACACGTTCTAGCTAGCATACGTGTAGTCGATCCCAATGATCAAGCAACCACCCATTTCAACGCCCCCTCCGAGCCCGGAACCTACGTCTTCTTCTGCACCTACCCCGGCCACTGGCGCGTCATGAAGGGGACGCTGATTGTGTACTGAGCGATAAGGGATACCAAACTACAAAATCGTAGGGGATTGGTGCGTTTCACTCAGGACTTCGTCCCAACGCTTCGCGTTGCCCATCTCCGCTTCGCTCCTTCGAACCCCGAGTTTCAAATTTTCAAGTAGTTGATAATCAATATATTTGCGAAATATGTAAGTGTCAGTGCGCACAAATAGACTCACAAAAAATTGACCTGCATTGTCCTCGTCTGTCGCAAGTCGCCAAAAAATGGGCAGCTCTTCCAGAACACTTAAAGGTTGCTATCGAAGCAATTGTGAATGCGAAGCGGACCTAAACCAAATGCTAAAAGCGAGAAGCATTAGCGATATCGAATAAGTGATGGGCGTCGATGATGCATGACATGTTTAACAATGGCCAGAAGCCAAAGCCGCGTTGAAGGAGTTGTGTGATTTTTTCAGTTTTTAATAGCTACTATCCGTCTGCCGAAACGGGTGTAGAGGCTTGGCACGACGACCATGTTCAGGAAGGTCGAAGTGATGAGGCCTCCGAGGATGACGATGGCCATGGGGGCTTCCAGTTCCTTGCCGGGCTCTCCGACTCCCATAGCGAGCGGGATGAGGGCGAGCGCTGCGGTAAGGGCGGTCATGAGGATAGGATTGAGCCTTTCCAAGGAGCCTTGCTTCACGGCTTCGGTCAAGGGCTTCCCTTCGCTCATGAGCGTTTGGTAGTGCGAGATGAGCAGGATGCCGTTTCTCGCCGCGATGCCGAAGAGCGTGACAAAGCCGACGAGCGAAGCGATGCTGACAATGCCGTCGGTGAACTGCACGGCCCAGATACCGCCGATGAGAGCGAGTGGCAGGTTGACCAGAGCGAAGAGCGTATCGCGGATATTGCCGAACTGGTAGAAGAGTATCAGAATAATGACTACGAGGGAGACGAGGGATAGTATACCGATGGCTCGGCTGGCGGCTTGCTCGCTTTCGAACTGTCCACCGTACTCGACGTAGTAACCTGCAGGAAACGCGACGTTCCTGCCGACGTGGTTTTGGATATCGGCGATGACGCTGCCGAGGTCGCGTCCGGCGACGTTGGCTTGCACGACGAGTTTGCGTTGGGCGTTTTCACGTCCGATCTGGTTTGGTCCCATGTCGTAATCGATTTTCGCAAATTCCGAAAGCGGCATCATTTCGCCACTGGGCGTATTCACCAGGGCGTTGCGGATCGATTCCAGGCTATCGCGACTGGAGCGATCGTAGCGGACCACGATGTTAAAGGTTTTTTGCCCTTCGAGGACGCGTCCGGCGACTTCACCGTTAAAGGCCACGTCTATCATCTCGCCGAGCTGCCCGGAGGCAACGCCGTGCAAGGCCATAGCTTCGCGGTCGAAACGGATGGCGATTTGCGGGGTGTTTACCATGGGCTCGACAGCGAGGTCGACGATGCCGGCGACTTGCTCCATCTCGCCTTCAACCAGACCGGCAAGTCGTCTTAGCTCGTCCAGCTCAGGTCCGAAAAGTTTGACCGCTATGCTGGCTCGAGTACCGGAGAGCATGTGATCGATACGGTGACTGATTGGCTGGCCAACCGCGAATTGCGCTCCCGCGATTCCGGCCAAGGCTTCGCGGGCTTCTTCCATTGCGACTTCGCGGTCGACGGCGTTGATATCGAGGACGACTTCCAGTTCGCCTGCATTGACGGGCTGGGCGTGTTCGTCAAGCTCGGCGCGACCGGTACGGCGTTGAGCACTAAGTACTCCATCGACTTCGAGGATCGCTTTTTCGACCATGTGGCCTAATTTGTCTGACTCGTCGAGCGAAGTGCCAGGAGCGGTCACGTAGCTGATCGTCAAGGCTCCTTCATTGAATTCCGGAAGGAAGGAACGGCCGAGAAAAGGAGCGATTGAAATCGCACTGATGAAAAGAGCGAACGAGGCGATGATTGAAAGCCATGGAGCTATGAGTGCGATGTCCAAGGTTTTCCGATACATCGGCTTAAGCAGTCCAGCGAGCCAGCCTTCCTTCTCGTGAGAGATGTTTCGAGCCGATGGAAGGAGGAGGGCTGCGAGCACGGGCGTCACGGTTAAGGCGATTGCGAGACTGGCGAATATGGATACGATGTAGGCGAAGCCCATCGGCTGCAACAAGCGGCCTTCCACTCCGCTCAGGAAGAAGAGCGGCAGGAAGACGATTGTAATAATGAGCGTGGCACTTACCATCGGCTTTCGGATCTCCTTGGACGCTTGAAGGACGACCGTGTTGACGGGTTGCTTCTTGTCGGACGGCAGATGGTGGTTTTCGCGAAGGCGGCGAAAGACGTTTTCCACGTCGATGATCGCGTCGTCCACCAAGGCCCCGATGGCGATGCCGATGCCGCCGAGAGACATGGTGTTGAGCGAGACGCCCATCCAACGGAAGACGAGGAAGGTTACCGCGATGGAGAGCGGAATCGCCAGTACCGAGATGAGTGTGATGCGGAAATTTCCGAGGAAGAGAAATAGGATCACGACAACGAGAATCGCTCCGTCTCGCAGGGCTGCGAGCACGTTGGCGACAGCTACGTTGATAAAGTCAGCTTGGCGAAAGGAGTCTTGCTGGATGATGACGCCTTCGGGCAATGACTTCTGGATGTCGGCCAAAACGGCTTCGATTCCCTCAGTGAGCGTGAGCGTGTTCGAGCCAGGCTGCTTGGTGATCGAGAGCACAACGGCGGGTTCGCCGTTTGCAGAAGCAGTTCCGAAGCTCAAGCCAGGACCGATCTCGACGGTGGCGATGTCTTCCATGAGAATGGATGTCTGTCCTTGCCGCGCCACTACGGATCGGGCGATCTGGTCGACCGTGTAAGCCCGACCGAGTCCGCGAATCTGATATTCCGTGCCCTTCGAGCGAAGCACTCCTCCGCTCGCGTTTTCCGAAACCTCGGTCGCGGCGTGGTAGGCTTGCTCGAGAGTGATGCCGAAGGCAGCGAGTCGGTCAGGATCGATGTTGATCTGGTATTCTTTGACTTTGCCGCCGATAGGAATGACTTGAGCGATGCCCGGGACGGCGAGCAGCCTACGGCGAATCGTCCAGTCTGCGTGGGTGCGTAGTTCCATCTCCGATACGCTGTCGTCGTCCGCGTACAAGCCGACCAGCATGATCTCTCCCATGATCGAGGCCATGGGAGCCATCACGGGCTTGGGAATGTCGGGCGGGAGCGCTCCAAGAGCGGCCTGCAGTTTCTCCGAAACGATTTGCCGGGCGGCATAGACGTCCATGTCCCAGTCGAACTCTACGTGCACGATGCTGATCCCCGGAGCGGAGTAAGAGCGTACACGTCGAACGCCGGTGGCGCCGTTGACGGCGGATTCTAGCGGGAAGGTCACGAGAGCTTCGACCTGCTCGGGAGCCATGCCGTGGGCTTCGGTAAGAAGCGTGACGGTGGGCGCGTTCAGATCGGGAAAGACGTCGATAGGAAGCCGGAAGGCGGTGAACACTCCTCCCGCCAAGAGCGCTATCGCGGTGACGAGCACGAGGGCTCGGTTCTTTAGCGAAAAGCCGATAATTGCGTCAAACATAGGGTGTGAGTCTCCTTAGTGCGCGTGGCCGTGGCCCATTTCGCTGGTTGAAAGCGTAGAGAGTCGGATGAAGGTCGCTCCCTTGGTCACGACGCGTTCGCCCGCTTCGATTCCCGAGAGAGCTTGCGTGTAGCTTCCATCGTTGGCGCCAAGTTTTGGATACCGCTTTTCGACGGTTTCGCCCTCGGTCTGGACGTAGACGATGGGGATGCCTTCCTCTTCCTGAATCGCGGCGACTGGAATCGCCACGCCATCGCTTGAGGCCTCGCCGCCCAGCAATTGGACAGAAACTCTCGTGCCGGCGATAAACTGCCGGTCGGGATTATCGAAATGAAAGCGGACGCTCGCTAGGTTGCTGCCGCTGACCGCGAGCGGAGTGTTGGAAACGACGTGTCCTCCCATTTCGGATACGCTGAAGACGCGAGAGCTCCCTGAGGGACGAAAGGTGGCGTCTGTGATTGGGCCGAGCTTTTCGAGGCGGGAAGGGACAGTCTGAGCATCTAGGATCAGGCTGTCGGAATTGATTACGAGGGCGAGCGCTTGACCGGCTTCGACTCGCTGGCCGGGCTTGACATAGATTTCGGAAATGAGACCGTCGAGCGGAGTCTTGGCGCGAGCCTGCAGATTCGCCGAACCATCGAGCGCTGCTTCTCCGCCCATTTGCCGAAGAGCGGTCGTGAGCGTCTGCAATCGGATTTCGGCTTCTTGTATTCGACGTTTAGATACGGCGTTTTGCTCTTGCAGAGCGTTTACCCGGTCCAGTTCGGCTTTGGCGAGCTGGTAATCTTCGCTAAGCTTGGCGAGTCCCGCCTGCCAGGAAGCGTCGGGATCGATGACAAAAAGGATTTCGCCTTGGCTTACTTCGATTCCAGTTTCGAGCTGCGATCCGTTGGCGAATCGGACAAGGCCGCTAGCGGGAGAAGGCAGGACCGCTTCTCCGGATGCCGGGAGAGAGAGAGTTCCCGTGGCGAGAACGGCTTGATACACGAGACGAGATTGAACCTGCTCTAGCGCGTATTCGATTTTCCATTGCTGCTCTTTTAGGAAAGATATGGCGTTGGGGTCTTCGGCTTCTTCCTCTTCATGTGGAGGATGGTAGCCGGGAGCGTGGACCTCTACATTCTCAAGAATCTGGACGTCCTCTAGCTGAGAGCTTTTGAGACGCAGTTCCATTCTCGCCGTGTCGGTGAAGGGGACAGATACGACTGGGAGGAAGATGCCATCACGGGCAGGTGCGTCATCGATTATCGAATACGTTTGGCCGCTTGCGGAAATTACGCGCACCTCTAGCGATCCTCGAGTGATTGGAGTGAAGTCGGAAGTCCGGGTGAGGTGGATTATCAATTCCGTAGAAACATCTTCTACGAGCGGTTCGTGCTCCATGAAGAGCTCGGATTTATCGGTGTATTGCGTGATCGAGATTGCTGCTCCGTGGTCGTCATGAGCATGGCCGTGGTCGTTTCCTTGGCTGTGTCCATGGTCGGGGGAGTGATCGTGCCCATGTTCGCCGCAGCCTACGAGGTAGACCAGAGCGGCTAAAGCAGAGAAAAAGGAAGCTACTTTCTTGAATGACGTTAAAAAATGGATATGTTTCATTGTAAAAAAGTCAGTCGTTGATGAGATTAGCGAGTTACGGGTGTAGCGGTGGCGTAGCCGAGCTCGATGGCGGCTAGCCTTAAAGCCTTTTGCAGTTCGATCTCGTTTTCGGATGCTTCGAGATAGGCTTCGACAGTGTCGAGGTATTCTAGGAGGCTGGCTTCTCCGGCTTCGAAGCTGGCTGCGGTCGCTTCGAGAAGAGCAACGGCTTGAGTGGACGCTGGAGTAGCGGCGTTGAGATTGTCCCAATTTCGCTTCAGCTGGCGCCAGCGCAGAAAGGCTGATCGGGCTTCGCCTTCGACCAAGCGGCGAGCCTGGGCGTGGGCGACTTCAGCCCTGAGAGATTCGGCATTGGCGATAGCGGTCGCGGTTCGGTTTTTATCGAAGATCGGGAGCTCTACCGAGAGTCCGAGAAACATGCCGTCGCGTCCGGCGTTATCTTCCTTGCTGCCCGCTTCGAGGTTCACGTCGGGCAACCCTTCGCCTTTGGCGGCAGCGCTCTCGGCTTGCTTCCAGCCGTAGACGGCGGCGGCGGTCTTCAGATCGGGTCGGTTTTCGAGAGCGGCTTGAGTGGCAGCGTATTCGTTTTTAAAGGACGGTGCGTCAATCTTCGGCTCGGCAGTCGGGATGGTCGCTTGGTCGTCCGCGAGCAAGGCGGCGAATTGCGTCTGGATTCGCAGCAGCTCGGACTGGATACGGTTTTCCTCGAAGGTATGTCTAGCGATTGCCAACTCGACGCGCTGCAACAAGGTGGGAGGAGCGTCGCCCGCCTCAATGACGGCTTGGGCGACGTTCTTTAACCGGTCGAGGGCAACGTGAGCCGACTCGTGGCGCTCGCGTTCCAGGAGGTTTGCTGCATGATCGGCATAGAGCGTGGCTACTTCGCGGGCGACCTGCCGGCGATGTTCCTCGGTTTGCAGAACGGCCACTTCGCCTCGAAGCTCGGCGGCTGCGATGCGGGCAGAACGTTTCCAAATGAAGTCGAGGGG
>JANQKI010000300.1 GCA_028281165.1 Opitutaceae bacterium
TCGCTTTTTCACTCCCATCAAAATCGGTTTCCCTCCATCCCTATGTTAACAAAAATCAATTATGCCTTCTAATTCGCGCGATCCAAACAATCGGATTCAAAATAGCGAAAAAATTAGTAACACTATTTTTGATACCTCGATTTGGCGGACCTAGGTCTCTTTTTGGATATCTGCTGAGTCGTGTTTTTCCATTGGCAGAAGACTCTCTCCTAGGCCTGTTTGCTCTCGGCAAATTTAATTGACAATCGATTTGGCCGATATTTTTAAGACGCCTTCTAACATTTTCAGTTATGGCAGAGGAAAAGAAAAGCTCACCAGCGAAAACCGAATCGAAGTCTTCCGAGAACTCGACTTCCTCGGACAAGGCCAGTAAAACATCTGATTCCAAAAACGGGAAGGGCGACAGCCCTCGCAATATTTTCAGCGAGCAGTATCGCAGCAATTTCGACTCCATAGATTGGAGCAAATAGGCAGATCGCTATTTTTCCCTGCGAAGGACTCGAATACCTTCGGTTAGCTAGGAATCAAGACTTCCAAACCCCCTGTTCGGAAAGTTGTTTTTCGGCTGCTTGGCTCCACCCTCTGTTCGCTGCGGGACTAGCTGGCGAGGGATGCAGCACTTTGCCATGCTTGATTGCGACTCCCTCGAGAGCTTCCTTGGCTCTGGCTTGAGCAAAACCTCCGATGCCAACAATCCATTCTGGCGACAGTTGGGCGACGCAGTCTCTCAAGTGTCGATTGCATGCCGCGAATAGGGGATGGCTTTCGGTTGCGGGAAGTTTATCGGGGGTTCGATTTCGAGAACTCTCTTCCATGAAAACGAGTGGGCAGTAATTGAGAACGAAATGCTCTGTGAAGAACGATTTGGCCTCTCCAAAACGTTCAGCGAAAAGGCCCCAGAGCCGTCTTCCCGAAACCTCCGACTTCTCGCATTTGAAACCAAGTATTGGTCGTTTCGGATGTTCTGGAAAGGGCATGTCTACAGGTTCTTCAATTCCCATCCAGTCTTTCACGGCTGCGATCTCCCCAAAGGGAACACCCGTTTGAGACATGCCCCAAGGACCGGGATTCATTCCGAGAAAGACAACTCGTTTTGAAGAATTTCCGTAGAGCTTCAGGTAGCGTTCGTGTGGAGCCCTCGCGTATTGAAGAGGATTGTATATATACTGTACCGGAGCTCCGAAAGTTAGTTTCTCAACCTCTTTAGAAAGGTTTCTAGCCGCCTCGATCAAGCCGTCGCTTACGTTCATCGCAACATTCCCTTTGAGGCTTGGAAACGCGTCAATCCTAATGAGCGTTTCGCGCTTTCTCCCTCACGCTTTGCGGAGCTGGAATAGCGGTCTGCAGAAAATTTTAGAATTCGTGTAACTTCGAAGTATTTTTCAGTGTATATGATGGTATCGACATTAATCTATTGGGAGGGAAAACAATGATTGAACTATTCATCTATGCTCTGACTGTTTTGGCCATGGCTTGCTTGGGAGTGATGGAAGCTTCGCAGTCTAGCTCAAAGCTTTAGCAGAAAAAGACATCAACAGGACGCTTTGCGATCAGTTCGCAAAGCGTCTTTTTTAGCGATTGTCTGGATACAATTTCTTCAAGGCGAAAGGAGATACGCCACAAAGGAAGGCCGATACGATAAATGTATTCAGAATCTGCTGTCGCAACACGCCTCTTGATTCAAATCGGCGAGCGGATGTGGTGACGGATAGGTTCGATTTTTCGAAAATGCCCTGCCTGCGAAGCCTTTGCTGCATTTCCACATCCTCGAGAAAAGGGTAGTCCTTGAAGCCCCCGAGGCTCTCAAAGGTTTTCGTTCTAAGGAACAACCCCTGATCGCCGTAGGTGCAAAGAGTCGTGTTGAAATAACTACAGCGAGCATAGAAGCTCAAGAGCTTGCTTTGCTTGTCGAATCCAAGTCGATAGGATCCTGCGACTCTAAACGGTTTACGCAGGATTTCGAAAAGGGACTCTGCCGCTAGTGGCGGAAGTCTCGTATCCGCGTGTAGGAAACAAAGGAAATCACCTGATGCGAAGGCGGCTCCCAGATTCAGTTGTTTCCCACGTCCCGGATCACTTGCCAGAAGCCTGCATGACCTGTGTTTTTTTACAATGGAACGCGTTTCATCGCTGCTTCCACCGTCTACAACGATTATTTCGGATTCCGGATTCTGGATTTCGATGCTGTCTAGTGTTCCTTCGATACATGCTTCTTCGTTGTAGCAAGGTATAATATAGGAAATTAAGGCCATGCGATTGAAGCTATGCACTAGGCAGAGGCCTCAAGCTGTCAAGGAAGCCGTTTCCGTGAGCGAGGATCCAATGAAACTCTGGCTAGTAGGGCGAGTATGCTGATCTGCGCCGTGGAGCGAGGTTAGCGATCCTGCCAATATGAGCTGGGAGTGGAACAGCTGTTGCAATGGGCAGCACGCCCTCATGAACGGGGATACGACTACAAAGCTTCTCAAGATCAGGGTAGTCCTGTATTCTCTGGAAAACGTGAGCTAGCAGAACCGCATCGCCTTGAGCGTCATGACGACGGATCGAAGACAGTCCAGCGGATAGCCTTTCCGCTATATCGTCGAGAGAGTTTCTCAGGCGCGAAAAGTTTTTCCACAACGCCTCGAACACGTCCATCGTATCAATAAATTGGATGGTTCGTGTTTCGAAATCGGCGTTTTTAGTATGCTTGTTGAGGAATCTGAAATCAAATCGATAGATGTCGTGACCAAACAAGGTGGCATCACCTACGAAATTCGAAAAGGACTGGATGGCTTCCTTTGGCTTTGGAGCCTCCTTAACGTCTTTGTCCCGCACACGCGTCAAACTTTGGATGTGCTTGGGAATCGGTTTCCCGGGATTCACGAAAGTCGTGAAGCTATCTTCGATCTCCATCCGCAAGCCACCCATGCGGACTGCAGCGATCTGCGTTATTTCCTCTTGAGCTGGTCGCAGCCCGGTCGTCTCAAGATCAAACGCAACGATTTCGCATGTTCCCATTAGGGGATGAAAGCGGCATTTCCTAGCTGTTAATTGAGGTTCCACGTCTATAATCGAAAACAAAAGTCAAAGTTTGGTAGGCTTGGACCGTAACTTGCAAATCGTCGTTCCACTCTGCGCGCGAAATTAACAGCGCTTTCTGTGGCGCCGTATTTTTAGCCTTGTTCAATTAGGACGTTCAGCGCGTTTTTCCAAGAGCTTTCCAAACTGATTTATACAAGGAAACGGACGCCCTGGAAAAATGACTGCCGTCTTTGCTCGGATTCTCTTTCAGCTAAACCCAATCTGCCCGGCAATTCATAAGAGAGAGTAATCGAAAGCCCCCTCCAAGGATAAGAATAGCTTACCGTAACTAGATTACGGATACGGATTTTTCGCTCCGGCTTCTCAAGCTCAGCAAGGTTCTCAAGTTCGAAATACGATGAGCGATGCGTCTGGCTTCTTCGAAGTCGGAAGGGAGCTCTTCTATTGTGCCCAAACGACGTTCCACCGTTTCCAGGCGTTGCTTTTCGTCCTCGAAAATTCGCTCCAGATCGGAGCTATCCAAATGCGAAAAATTTTCCGTGTGACTAACCATTTAACCCAATAACCAAAAATGAAACTTAGACGCATTTAAAATTTTTTGACAAGTGCGTTTTGAAAAAATTGCAGAATACTTATTCACAATCCGACTTTTCAGGTTTCGACCTGTTGTTGTTTGTCATGTAATTTTGGATATGTTCTGAACCGTTTTGATTGGAATCGCTGATTTCAGAGCCATTTTCTTTGCAGAGCCAGGGTGGGCCTTTTCCTCTTAGCCCGATTTGTCCTCTTGTTCAAAGAGCCTCGCAACACGAACTCCTCTTTTGAATCGCAATTGATCATGTCTCTGCCTTTGTAGGTCATCATTTAATACAAAGACTTATTCATTCGGCACTTGTCATGTGGACAATGCCTTATTGGGATACGGCTTAGCATGAATCCGCTTCTATCTGGTAGAGAGATTCTTATCGTGGAAGATGAAACCATTCTACGAAAGCGGCTAGCTCGTTTCCTGGAAGAAGAGGGGGCCTTGTGCTCGGCATTCGGAACCATGGAGGAAGGTAGCAATGCGCTGGATTCTTTGTCATTCGATTTCGCTTTGATTGACGTTCATCTACCCGATGGCCTCGGCTTGGATTTGCTGGAAAAAGCGTCGGGAGTTTCGGTTGTTATCATGACGGCTGATGGCGGGTGGGAAATTGCTGTTGAGGCGATGCGGCGGGGAGCGGCTGACTACATTGCTAAGCCGTTCGAGCTTCCTGAGATTCCCCTCGTTCTCGGCCGTTGCGCTAGTACTAAACGGCAGGATCGTAAGCGCCAGCATCGCGAGCGTCAAATCGTGCATGAAGATACAGGTGGCGGCGTTTTCTTCGGAAAGTCTCTCCAAGCTCTAAAGAGCCAGTTCGACAAAATCAGAGCCGTCGACAATCGCCTTACTGGCAGATTGCCGCCCGTTCTTATCGAAGGCGAAACGGGCACTGGGAAATCGACCCTCGCGCGTTGGCTTCATGCCAGTGGGCCTCGCAGATCCGAAGAATTGGTAGTCGTCAATTGCGCGGCATTGCCGGAGAATCTGGCGGAGTCAGAATTGTTTGGTCACGAGAAAGGCTCCTTTACCGATGCCAAGGAAAAGCGTATTGGACTTTTTGAGGCGGCCGATGGGGGCACGCTTTTCCTTGATGAAATAGCCAGCCTTTCCTTGCCGCTCCAGGCTAAGGTTTTAGTCGCTGTGGAGGAAGGGAAGATTCGTAGAGTCGGCGGCTCCAGCGAAATCTCGATAGACGCCAGATTGATCGTGGCTTCGAACCGAAACCTTGAACAGTTGGCCAGCTCGGGCGATTTTCGGGAAGACTTGTACCATCGCTTGAATTTGCTCCGCGTCGTCGCTCCGCCACTGCGCGAGCGAAAGGAAGACATTGTCTTACTGGCCGAGCATATGGCTGCTGGTCTGGCTGCAAGGTATCAATTAGATCGTATTTCAATTTCCGATACAGGAAAACGCCAACTTCTCTCATATGATTGGCCGGGCAATGTTCGCGAGCTCTCTCACGAACTGGAAAGGGCTCTTATTTTGGGGGAGGCTGAGGATCTCGAATTTCCCTCGCTGAGCGGCTTCTCGAACACGGAAATTCTTGGATCCAAGGACGATTGGCTGAATCCGTTATGGGAATTTCCAGAAGAAGGTATTTCCCTGGAGGATGCGATCAATCGTCTGATTCAAAAGGCTCTTGATCACACGAACGGAAATGTTTCAGGAGCCGCTCGATTGCTTGGCGTTCAAAGAGACTATATTCGCTATCGCCTCAAGAAGCATCCCTGAATCAGAAAGCTGCTTCTTTGGGAATTATTACCCAGATTATTGGAGCCGGATCGACTTTGCTTGGGTTCTATTACCCAAATATGCCCTTTTCTCGATTGCTGTAATCGAACAATGTACTAGATAAGTTATTTATTATAAATTACTTATGATTACAGACTAGAGTTGGCATAAGGCATGCAAAGGTAATCTCGTCAAAAATCTAAATCTCATTCAGGGGAAGAAAACTTAACTTAAAATCAGTCATGAAGAAACTACTATTACTATTGGCAGCATTCACCTTCTCGGTGAACTACTCTGTTGCCCAAGACGACACTGGGGATGAGCCGGTTGAACGTCCTGATCGTCCAGAGAGAATCAAAGACCGTCGCTTAGACAAGCAGCTCGAGCGTATCGAAGCTATTCTTGATGGCGATACCTCCGAGCTTTCGGATCGCAAGCTGGCCTTCCTGGAATCAAAGAAGGAATTTCTAAATCTGCAAATCGACTTCCGCGATGCCCTTCGTTCGGCGGTTTCCGATCTCGGTGAAGACGCTACCGAAGAGGAGCGCCGTGCAGCGAGAGGAGAGGTTCGCGAGCAATTCGCAGATCAATTCAGAGAATTTAAGGAAGCGCGTCGCGATAGAATCAGGGAACGCCGTCAGGCTCGCGAAGACGCTGCAGAAGAGGGTGAAGGTTGATTCTCTTCTTCTTTAGCCGTTATAATTGATTGATCAGCCAAAAATCGGACCACGTAGCTGCCGCTGCGTGCGTCCGTTTTGGTCATCTTATCATGAAGTCTATAGTGTTGTGCTCTTTGTCGTTGTCGGTGTGCCTCGTCGGACAATCTGATGAAACTGCCGGTGAGGAGCTGTGGAACGAGTCTGCGAAGGAGTTATCCGCTAGTTTTGGTGTGGGTTATAAACAGAATGTTTTGTACAGCGAAATAGCTCCGAAAGATTCTAAATTTAGTTACGCTAACTTTGATGGGTATGCGAAGGGAGAGCTTGTAGGGCTGGGAGCAGCCTGGAGTCTTATGGGCTCAGGAGACGTGCGTCATTTTACCGATGTAGACAACGTTCCAGATGAAACCTTTATTATCGCGCTAGGCAAGTTCTCTAAGTCGGTTGGCCTGTTTAGCGAGCTGACTGCTGGGACAAGGTATCTCTATATCAGTCAAGCATTTGACGCCACTTTCGATATTTTGGATGAACGCACTGCTGTCCTGAGAGCCCAGGAGCCTGAGCTATTTCTAGAATGGAGATCCTTGTTGTGGGAATTTGAATACGCTTTTAATGTAAGTTCCGCTCGAATGTATTTCAAGGATTCCGCGAACGATTTCGAGACGGATTCGCTCGAGTTTGAGCTCAACTACGAGCTCACTGAGAAGAGTTTGATTACCCTGACGTTAGAAGGGTCTGAGAGGGCTTACACGGATTTGGAAGCCAGGTCTGCGGTGGGGCTTCCAATATCGGATAGTTTGCGGGAAATGGACATATTGTCCGTCGAACTAGAATGGGAGAGACGTTTTAGTCTAGCCAACTGGGTTGGTGATTATGGAATTGAAATCGAGTTTTCCGAACGCAGAGATCCTGCTTTCGGCTACTATGATCGGGACCGAAAGAAAGTCGGTTTGGAATGGGCTCTCAAATCCCACGCGTGGAGCTTTGATCTTGATGTAGGCTATTCAGAAAGCGATTACCTCGTTCAAATCGTTGAAGACGGTGATTTGCGCAGCTCAGAGAGCTGGATTTCGTCTCTGCAAATCGAACGACGCCTAAATGAAGCCTGGAGCGCTTTTATCAATTTGGATCTTGAGGTTGAAGATTCCAACGAAACCTTTTTTAGCTACGACTCGAATAGTATTCTGTTTGGATTTAGACTCCAATAGAATCTTCGTTTCTTAGCTTGAAGGTAAAAACAAAAAAAATCGGGTTCTCCGCTCGGAAGTCCTTAGGTCCGGCTTTGGCTTTGCTTGGGCTAGTGCTGATCGTCTTTGGGTCCATCATCGGTCTTCTCAGTTGGCAGCTGCGAGACGATCTGAGAGATAGTGTGGTGCAGAGGTCCTCAGAAATTTGGGCTCCCTTAACACGTTTCCAGGTTCAGCGGGCTCTGAACCAGGATTTATTCGAGGCCTTTGAAATCGAAGACACTATTCTGTATTCGCTTTTGGATACGTATGAAGTCGATGGAGCTCTTGGTGTCTACGTTTTCGATGCCAACGGCCAATTTATTTCCGGAATTCCAAACCCGGATGGCGTTCAGCCGCTTTCGGCAGGCGAAATGGTTCTCGCTAAAGCGAAACGGAATTGGGCTGAGCATCAATCTTCTGTCGATCAGGCAGACAAGGAGGGAGGCCTGCATTCAATATTGTTGATGTCGATCCCGTTGTTTGATGAGAACGACGACCAGCTGCTTGCCGTAGCCCGTTACCTAATGGATGGGGCTGAAATAGAAGGGGAATTTGGCAAGATCGACCGCGAGCTGATTTGGCAAGCTGCCGGGGCCTTTTTTGGCGGTGGTGTTGTGATTTCGATTGTGTTTCTCTTCTTTTTCTCCCGGCTCAGAAAGACCCAAGTGGAATTGGAAATGCGGGCGAAGAGCTTGTCTGAAGCGAATAACGAGCTTGCAATGGTGGCTAAAACTTCAGCGGTCGGGGCTGTAGCTTCTCATCTGATACATGGTTTGAAAAATCCACTAGCGGGAGTGCGTCAGCATATCGCTACTGGAGGGGAAGGTCTAGATGATGAGGATTGGGAACACGCTAATTTAGCGGCGGTTCGCATGCAGCGAATGATTAACGATGTGGTTTCCGTTCTGCAATCCGATGCTCTCGGCGAGGGGGACGCTATTGGCGTGGAGGATATGCTTGAGACCTTGCGAAACAAAATTGCAGAGCCGGCAACTAAAAATCGGATACAATTAAATATGGAATCCGAACATCCTTATTCTCTTTCTACTCGAAAGACAAGTATCGCATTGCTGATTCTAGAAAATCTCGCTGCGAACGGAATCGAAGCATGCCCAATGGGAGGAGAAGTGACCATCAGGAGTAGCGAAATTGACGGTAGACCCAGTATTGAAGTTTCGGATTCAGGTCCTGGCTTTTCCGCTGAAGCGAGAGAGAATATTTTCAAGCCTCAGCAAAGTTCGAAGCCTGATGGGGCTGGTATTGGATTGGCAATCTGTCAGCAGCTTGCCAGGCATATTGATGCTAGACTCCTGCTTGTGGAAACCGGCCTTTCGGGCTCAACCTTGAGGCTAGTTTTTTAGTTCCCAACCATTCATATGAAATTACTTGGCTGCATTTCATTCTCCGTGTTTCTTTTCAAGCCCGCCGTTTTTGGGGCTGAGTTTGGCGATGTGCTTTGGGAATTCCAGACCGGAGATGCCATAACGAGTTCTCCTACCTTAGATTCTCAAGGCAACCTGTATTTCGGTTCAATCGATGGCTTTCTGTATTCACTTGATCGAGACGGTAATCTCCGATGGAAATATGACAGCTCGGATTGGATTGAATCAAGCCCGGCCCTCGATGCTACGGAAGCAGTGGTCTATGTAGGCTCTTGGAGCGACCGCCTGCTTGCTTTGAATGCTAGCACTGGTTCCTTAATTTGGGATTTCACTACAAGTAGCCTCGTCTTCGCGTCTCCAGCCATTGGCACAGATGGAACCATTTATTTTGGCAGTAGCGACGGCTTTATGTATGCGCTCAGACCTGATGGAACCTTGAAGTGGGAGGTAGAAATTGGGGGAGAGCTCGATTCTTCTCCAGCCATTGATATGAATGGAAATCTTTATTTTGGTACTACAGCAGGAAACGTATTCGCGCTTGATTCTGATGGTAACGAGCTATGGGAGTTTGAAGTCCCTGATGAAGCAGGAGCTTTGTTGCGTGATACGGGTTTTACTGCAAGTCCCATGCTTACTTCCGAAGGAGACCTGATAATTGGTTGCCAGAATTTCTTTATCTACTGTTTGAATACAATAGATGGATCATTGACCTGGAAATTCGAAACTGGGGCTGAAGTGGAAGGATCTTGCGTCGAAGGAATGGGCCGTTCTGTTCTGGTTAGCGGAAGAGACGGATTTCTGTATTCTTTTGATTGGAACGGAAATTTGAACTGGAAGGTATCGGTTGGGGAAAACTTCTATTCGACTCCTTGCGTTGATGGAATTGGGAGAATCTATGTTGGGGGATTGTCTGGTTCAGAAGCTCCCATTCTGAGTGTCGTTTCAGCTGATGGTCAGCTCAGGTGGACCACTGCTGTCGGATCGTTTATCGACTCCTCTCCCAATCTAGATCTCCACGGTCGGCTTTTCGTTGGCAGTAATGACGGGAAATTGTATGCTATCGAAGGAGGAGATAAACTGGCCTCTTTAGGTTGGGCTCGTTTTTGCTCAGGCTTGTCTGGAAGATCCAGCCTAGAAGGTTATCAGGATCTAACCGCTTCTCCTAGTTCGTTCTTGCTTGGGGATATTGAATTCGTTTCGTCAATCGGAGAAAAATCCGTGGTATCCAAACTTTCAGTATTTGGGGGAGGGCCAGTCAATGTCTCGATTAGGGGATTGGATTCCGGTCTGCAGCCAGGACAAGCCTCAATGACCCCAACGGTGATTCTCACGGGAGATTCCGGTACAATCTCAGCTAACTTTAACGAAGCAGTTCTGCCATGGTCGGAGAACGCAATCTTTGGCTGGTTGGAACCTGGCGAATACCAGATCGAAACTATCTTCGATAGCGATTTAGAGCAAGGTAGTTATGTAGGCATTACAAAGCAGTAGTGTTTTGTCTGCTCCCTTTTTGCTATGTTCGATACGCTATACGAGGATGATTACCTTCTCGCAGTAAGGAAGCCCGTCGGGATGCTCGTCGAGGGCTCTCATGGAGATGAGCAAAGCCTTGAGGATCTTGCTCAAGCGAAATTTGGACCGAAAACGAGAGCCTGCCATCGACTTGACCGGGAAACGACTGGGATTGTTTTATTTGGGAAAACGGCTCGTTCGCACAAGGAACTTAGCCATCTTTTCGCAACGAGACATATTCGGAAGGAATATTGGACCATTGTAGAAGGTCTCTGGCCAAAGGAATGCAGCCGGATCGAGACGCAAATCGCGCCTCTTGGCGGCGGTAAATGGGCGAATGTCGAAACTGAGGGCAAACCCGCTGTAAGCACCTTTCGAATACTGAAGCAGAATAAGGATTCCAGTTTACTCCAAGTTTTGCCAAAAACCGGACGAACTCATCAGATACGACTTCACTGTCATTATGTTGGCCGTCCCATTCTGGGAGATACTAAATATGGAAATAGGGATGATTCCGGCCACTTGGCACTGCATGCGAGGAGCCTTCGATTCCAGCATCCTGAAACAAAGCAAGAGATAGAAATCATGTCGCAGGCGCCTTCTCATTGGAGGAGCTGGCTCGAGTCTCTCGGCTTTGACGATAGCAATTCAGGATGATTTGTCCTTGCCGATCGCGCTGGCTTGGACAACATTTTTTGCATGCTACGTTTGTATTCATACAAAGGATGCGATACTTGCCGTAAGGCGAAGAAATGGCTGCAAGAAAAAGGCGAGGCTTTTGAAGAGATTCCGATCCGTGACAAACCGCCTTCCAAACGGGAGCTTAAGCAAATGCTCAAAAATTATGGCGGCGATATCCGCCGGCTCTTCAATGTTTCGGGGCAGGACTATCGTTCCCTAAATTTGAAGGAAAAGCTACCCGGCATGTCGCCTGATCAAGCGATAGATTTACTCTCAGGCAATGGAAACTTGATAAAACGTCCCTTCGCCCTAAAAGGCAATAAGGGTCTGGTAGGCTTTAAGCCTGACGAATGGGCTGAATCATTTACTGACTAGAACCTATCCCGTTTCGCTTTCTTTCCGATCGCTGTGCCCTAAGTCACGATCAGGAGCAATACGGTCCCGTACTAGCTGTTTAATTTCTTTTGCCTCTGGAAATCGGCCCTCAGATTTTCTGGAGAAGATCAGTTCGCCATCGACTCGCACTTCAAGGACACCTCCCTCTCCCGGTTGAAGAGCGACTTCGCCGAGTTCTTCAGAAAAGGTTGTTAGAAGCTCTTGGGCAAGCCAGGCGGCTCTTAGCAGCCATCGGCACTGCTTGCCAGTAAAGTATGGATACCCTTGGCTTTCGAATTACGGTCTCGGTCATGAGGTTAAGTTTATCGATGATTTAGGCAGTTGTCTCGTCCAAACTAAACTGCTTTAGATGATTACTATCTCCCCAGCTTGAAAGCGTCCATTGTTCTTCGCTTACTTGTATCCGATTTATGCTGCAGTTTCTGAGCTCGTATCTTCGTGGCGCTCCAAGGGCCAAACCAATCATGTGCTTGAAAATGATGTTTAAGGCTCCTCCATGCGAAATCACGACAACAGTCTTTCCCGCGTATGCTCGAGCAGTATTATTGATGGCAGAGACCACTCTATCTCGAAAAGCCGACTGGCTTTCGATGCTAAAATCGTTGAATTCAGGTTCATGATACATTCGATAAGGAACGTCTTGACCAAAGCGTTCTCCGGCTTCCTTCATGGTTAGTCCTTGAAGTTCACCGAATCCTCGCTCGTGAATTCCTTCGATCGGGATTGCCGTATGCTCAATGGCCTCGCCAATCAAGCGAGCGGTTTCTTTTGCTCGACCCGCAAAGCTACAAATAAGAGCGTCGATTTTTTCTTCTCTCAACGCTCTTCCGGCCGCTTTTGCCTGCTGTCTTCCTAGCTCCGTTAAGGGACTATCCGAATGGCCTTGTATAAGGCCTTTGCGGTTCCATTCGGTCTCTCCATGACGAATGAGAATGATACTCGAGCTTTCCATTACGCTCGAGAGCTAAGGGCATGCGGAAGGCGGCAGCAAGCTCAACTATGAGATTCCGTTCTGCTCTAATTTAACTCGGCTTGCTCTATCAGTTTTTGAATGCGACTGTTAGGCTTGCGGTTGAAACGCTCGATTCGCTTATTGGTTATATTTAAAGCTGCGATTCGATAAGCTTCGCCAAGTGTTGGAAAATTCAATACGTTTTCTAGAAAGACGCTCACATCATTGTTATTGATAATGGCCATTTCGCCCACGTGGATGAGATCGGTGGCTCCTTCAGCTACAATATGAACGCCTAATATCTTCTTGCCTTCTGGATCGGCAATCATCTTGAGCATACCGTCTTGGATGCCAGCGATTTGACCTCTAGCCACTTCGTCGAAATTCGCCCGACCAACGATAAT
>JANQKI010000010.1 GCA_028281165.1 Opitutaceae bacterium
AGATTTCTACGTTCGACTAAGCGATCGGGATCTTTGGACGATCTATCTCGACGTTCTCGGTTATGAAGACGACGTAGCTGCGAAAATTCTCAGTGTAATCGATAAGTGGGACAAAGCTCCTGAAGATAAAGTTCGCGCTATGTTGAGCGACATTGATGGAGCGAAGGCAGTTGAACTGTGGCATGCCATTGCCGCCTTCGTCAAACTGGATTCTCTGGAGGGGATATCCAGCGTGTTTTCTTGTCTTGGTATTTCCGATACAGCGGCTTCGCAACTTCAGGAACGCCTGAAAGCTTGGGAGGATCTGCTCAATGGTTTGAACGCGATGGGCTTTGGCGAATTTATCAAAATCGATTTTGGCATCGTTCGAGGATTGGCTTATTATACGGGTTTTGTTTTCGAAGCTTTCGACAGGAAAGAAGAAGAGCCTAGAGCGATTGCGGGTGGAGGACGCTACAACACCTTGATCAGGAAAATGGGTGGTCCCGATATGCCTGCCGTTGGTTTTGGCATGGGAGATGTAGTTCTCTCCGACCTGCTCAAGTCGCGAGGTTGCATGCCTCGATTTTTGGATACGGTAGACCTCTTTCTGGTGGTTGGTGGTCCCGATGAACGAAAGGCGGCTCTGGCGGATGCTGCGCTCCTCAGGCAGGCAGGCTATTCCGTGGATTATCCATTCAGAGACCAGGGTTTTGGCAAGCAGTTCAAGCTGGCAAGCTCAGCTGGAGCTAGAATGGCCTTAATCTATGGAAGCGATGAGCTGGCGAAAGGAATCGTGAAGATTCGCGATATGAACGACCGGTCGGAAACGGATGTCCCTCGCGACTCGCTGCTTGAGGCATTGCGAGAAAAACTGGAGGGATAGTCGACTTGCCGAGACCTAGAGATCGCGAAGCGCGTGGAGGATTGCAGAGATTGCTAGTCGTTGCTGCGGCCTGTTTCATTTTGCTCATCGTCATGGCTCGGCAATTCGCCACGCGCATTCTCTTTCAGCCGCCTCCTTCGAGTTACGAGCAAAGCGAATCCATAATTTCAATACAGTCTAAAGATGGCGAGCCGATTGCAGCCTATGTAGGCTTTCATTCTACTTCTGCGAAAACGGTATTCTTCTTTCATGGCAATGCCGAGGATCTGGGCAACATCATGCCGCTTCTCAAAACCTACGAGCTGAAGGGTTTCAATGTGGCTGCTTTTGACTACCGAGGCTACGGACTGACTCCCGGCAAACCTAGCGAGCAAAACGCCTATGATGATGCGGAATCCGTCTACGATTACCTGCTGCAGCATTTCAAAATCGATGAGAACCAGATCGTCTTGCACGGTCGCTCTTTGGGAGGCGGGGTAGCCATGGAGTTGGCTAAGAGGCGTAGCCCCGCCGGCCTGATTCTCGAATCGACTTTCCGCAGCGTCTTCAAAGTCGTTCTTCCCTTCGAGTGGATTCCTGGAGATCGCTTTAAAAATGAAAGCAAAGTTGAGTTCATTCAATGTCCTGCTCTCATTATTCACGGCAAACGCGACCAAGTGATTCCTTTTTCACATGGTCTTGCATTGGCAGCCGCCTTTGGCTCTGAAAGAGCAACGATGTTTTGGGTTGATGAAGCTGGACACAACAACCTGGCTCAGGTCGCTCAAGAAGAGTATTTCTTTGTCATAGAGCAATTTATTCTAGCTCTCTGATTGGATTCAGTATTTGCAGTTCTGGAATTAACGCCAATTTCAGGCTCCTGGATTCTGTCGAAATCAGTCGGTATTCTTATTTGCTTTTTAGAAGCCTTCACCTTTTATGGGCACTCTTTTTTCCAGATGAAAATCCTAGTAGCAGACAAAATCTCTTCCGTCGGGGTAGACTTCCTCAAGAAGCAGGAAGGATTCGAGGTTATTGAGATCTTCGATTTGCCCAAAGAAGAAAGGCAAGCGAAGCTTCTGGAGCTAGCTCCAGAAGTCTCAGCTATCATTGTAAGAAGCGACTCTAAGGTTACTAAGGAGGTCATCGAATCCGCGTCCTTACTGAAAGCTGTAGGGCGCGCTGGAGTTGGAGTAGACAACATCGATATTGAGGCTGCTACGGATCGCGGTGTCATCGTCATGAATACGCCTGGCGGGAATACGGTTGCGACAGCTGAGCTTACCTTTACTCACATGCTTTGCGGCGCTCGACCGATCTCTCAAGCTTCAGCTTCCATGAAACAAGGACGTTGGGATCGTAAGATTCTAACGGGTAGCGAACTGCTCCGCAAAACATTGGGAGTATGCGGTCTCGGTCGTATCGGCGCTGAAGTGGCAAAGCGCGCCAAGGCATTTGGCATGGAAGTGATCGCCTATGATCCTTACCTCACTCAATCCAAAGCCGATCTGCTTGAAATTCGCGCGGTACAGCTCGATGAGTTGCTGCAAAAGTCGGACTTCATAACCGTCCATATGCCGCTGACCGATCAGACCAAGCACATGATTGATGAAGCGGCTTTCGCTAAAATGAAGGATGGCGTTCGTATCTTCAATTGCGCCAGAGGCGGGATCATTAAAGAGGCAGCTTTATTGGAAGCCCTGAAGAGCGGAAAAGTGGCAGCGGCTGGACTCGACGTCTACGAAAGCGAGCCGCTGGCAGACGATCACCCTTTCAGATCTGTCGACAATCTCAATCTTACGCCTCACTTGGGCGCCTCGACCGTCGAAGCTCAGGAGAGTGTGGGGATTGAAATCGCCGAGGTCATTACCGATGCCATCAAAGGCGGCACCATTCGCAATGCTATCAACATGCCAGCCATGGATGGCGAAACGCTCAAGAAGCTTGGGCCGTATTTGAATTTGTGTGACAGATTAGGCACTTTGGTGCAGCAATTGGCTCTCGATCAAGTCGAGCAGGTTACGCTTACTTATTTCGGGAAGATCGTTGATCTCGACGTTGATGCCATTACTCGAAGCGGCTTGAAGGGCTTCTTGAAGAACATCAGCGGCTCCAACGTTAATTTCGTGAACGCCTTGACTTTGATTGAACGTCTTGGAATCGAAGTCGAAACGATTAAGTCTAGCGTCGAAACGGACTATACCGAGCTTATTCGTGTTGAGGCCACCTGCCGTGATGGCAGTAGCGTTTTTGCTGAGGGCACTTTGCTCGGTAAAGCGGATTCGCCGCGTGTAGTGAATATTAACGGACGCGAGGTTGAAGTCGAGCCAAGCGGGCACTTGCTGATCGTAGCTAATAGCGACGAATTGGGTATCGTGGGTAAGTTAGGAACGATTATCGGACAGGACGGAGTGAATATCGCCGCGATGTCCCTCAGCCGCAACAAAGTTGGGGGAGTGGCCCTGAATATTGCCGTTCTGGACAGCCCTCTGAGCGATGCGGCCATTAAGGAAATCCGCTCTGTTGAAGCCATCAAGCAAGCGAAGGTTGTCCACCTCGAGAGCTAAACTATGAACTGAAATGTCCCTTGATGTCACATTGGCGATTGCGTCCGCGGTTATTGGGTACATCGCTGGCTCTCTTTCCTTTGGCTATTGGATAGCCAAGGCTAAAGGGGTCGATATTTTCGCGGTTGGCAGTCGCAATCCGGGAGCGACTAATGTCAAGCGCTCTGTAGGATCCAAGGCGGGCAATCTTGTGTTCATCCTCGATTTCGTGAAGGGTCTTCTCGCTACAGGTTGGCCTCTGTTGCTTCACGGAAATTCAGAATCTGGATACGTTTATGGACTGATTGGGCTTTTCGCAGCGGTTCTTGGTCATTCCTTCTCCATTTTTACTGGCTTTCGGGGAGGTAAAGGCGTCGCTACGATGCTGGGAGGCGTGGCTGCCCTCATGCCGTTAGCGGCGCTGATTGGAGCAGTTGTTTGGCTGATTCTTTTTTATGCCACGCGATATGTGTCGGTTGCTTCGATAGCCCTGGCCCTAAGCTTGCCCATTGCGAACTGGTTGTCTGGACAGCCATCCGCGCTGCTTTGGGTATCCGTGGCTTTGGCCATAGTGGTTATCTATCGTCACAAATCTAACATAATTCGTTTGATAAAAGGTCAGGAAAATCGATTCGAGCGAAAGAAGTCTGCTAGAGATTCGAGCGAGCAGAGCGAAACCACGATCGAGGAAACGAAATGAGCGAGAAAACTATCAAGATTGGCCTATGCGGCTTTGGAATTGTGGGGCAGGGTGTGTACTCGCATTTGACGGGAAAGCAGGCTTTTCTGCGAGAGCAGCTTGGAGCTACCCTAGAAGTCGCTCGCATCGCCGTTCGCGATCTGCAAAAGCCTCGTGACGTTGCCGTTAGTAGTTCACTTTTAACTACTGATCCTATGTCGATTGCGGAGGATTCCGAAATTGATATTCTCTGTGAATTGATGGGAGGAACGGGATTGGCTCTTGATGTGACCCTTGCTGCCTTACGCTCTGGAAAAGTAGTGGTTACAGCCAACAAAGCTCTGCTGTGTGATCATGGAGCGGAGGTTTTTACGGCTGCTGCTGAAGGAGGAGGCCACGTGCTTTTTGAAGCCAGCGTGGCTGGCGGAATCCCTGTGATAAAGGCGATCAACGAGGGTCTGATCATTAACGATTTTACCAGCATTTACGGCATTTTGAATGGGACCTGTAACTACATCCTCACGCGGATGACAAACGAAGGGCTCTCCTATGAAGAGATTTTGAAGGAGGCCAAAGAGCTTGGCTACGCGGAAGCAGACGAAAGTCTTGACGTGGATGGTATTGATGCGACGCACAAGGCAGTCATTCTAGCCTATCTTGCCCATGGCCGTTGGGTGCCATTCAAGGATGTCCTGGTTCAGGGCATTACTGCCGTGAAGCAAGATGATATTGCTTTTGCTCAAGAAAATGAATACGCCATAAAGCTAATCGCGGTTATTGATCGCATACACTCGAATGAAAAGCTTTACGTATCCGTTTTTCCAACACTTGTATCCAAAGGTTACTCCTTGGGAAACGTGGATGGCGTATTCAATGCCATTTCCATTCATGGAGATGTTGTTGGGCAAACCGTTTATGTTGGACCAGGAGCGGGTCGAGATGCCACAGCTAGCGCGGTCATTGCCGATATTGTAGACGCTGCGAAACATTTGATTTATGGCGGATCAGAAAGGCGGTTTCCTTTTCTTGATCCTGCTCCCTCCAATGGAGAAACTATTGAATTAGCGGAGCCGTCGGACATTCATTCCCGTTATTACGTGCGTCTGTTAGTCATGGATCAGCCTGGTGTCATGGCTGAGATCGCATCGGTCTTGGCCTCTCGCGAGGTTAGCTTGGCGAGCATTTCTCAGAAGGAAGTTGGGGGAAATGCAACTAAGGCTTCCCTTTTTATCACCACTCACAAGACAAGCGAGCAAGCAATCTTTGATGCCATGAATGATTTGGAGGCTTTAGCCAGCGTCGAAGAAAAGCCGTTCTGTATGCCGATAGGAGCTTTTAAGGAGTAAGGTTTTAGCTACTAATGGCTCGGATAGTAAAAAAATTTGGCGGCACTTCCGTTGGCGATGTGGAGCGAATTAAAAACGTCGCTCAACTTATTAAAGCGGACGTAGATAAAGGCCATGAAATCGTGGTCGTTGTTTCCGCTCGATCTGGTGTAACCAATGAACTCATTGGGAGAGCTAAAGCCATTAATCCCAATCCGGAAGATCGTGAGATGGATATGTTGCTTGTGGCTGGAGAGCAGGAGACCATAGCGCTAACCGCGATGGCTCTTCACGCCGAGGGGATCGACGCGGTCTCGCTTACGGGAGCCATGGCAGGTATCAAAACGGACCTTTACCATACCAGAGCTCGTATCGTTAGTATGAATTGCGATGAAATCGAAAAGCATCTTGATGAAGGTCGCGTCGTGATTGTGGCGGGCTTTCAAGGGGTTAACGATAACGGTCAAGTAACCACTTTAGGTCGTGGCGGTTCTGACTTGTCGGCTGTTGCTCTGGCTAAAGGCATCGATGCCGATCTCTGCCAAATTTTCACTGATGTAGATGGAGTCTATACGGCGGATCCTCGCATCGTGCCCAAAGCCAGTAAGATCTCCGAGATTAGCTATGAAGAGATGCTTGAGCTGGCCAGTCTTGGCACAAAAGTCATGCAAGCTCGCTCCGTCGAATTTGCCAATAATTACAATGTCACCTTTGAAGTCAGATCTAGTTTTAACAACAACCCAGGGACTATCGTGAAGCAGGAAGTCAGTTCAATGGAGGATGTCGTCGTTCAGGGAGTCGCTCTCGATCGGTACCAAGCCAAGATCACAATAAGCAACATTCCGGACAAGCCCGGCTCTGCTGCTAAGATTTTTAGTGGACTCTCCAAGGCCAATGTAGTTGTCGACATGATTGTCCAGAATATCGGTCGAAATGGGGTAGCTAACTTGACCTTCACCGTACCGCGCGACGATTCCGCCCGTTCACGTGATTGTGTGAGAAACGTACTTCAAGAGCTGGGCGGAGGCGAAGTAGAGGTTTTTGATAACATTGCCAAGCTGTCTGTTGTTGGCGTTGGTATGCGAAGCCATTCTGGCGTTGCCAGCGAACTCTTTGCTGCTCTAGGCGAAGCTCAGTCTAACATTCAGCTCATCAGCACATCAGAAATAAAAATCTCTGTTGTTATCGACGAGGAAGGAGCTGATGAAGCGACGCGGATCGTTCACACCGCATTTGGTCTGGACAAGGAAGAGGATTGAATTTTGCCCCTTGTTAGCTCAAGGCTAAGCTTTTCATGAAATTCGTTAGTACTAGAGGTCAGACAGAGCCACATTCGTTTTCCGATGCGGTGCGCATCGGCTTAGCTCCTGACGGAGGGCTTTTCGTTCCGGAATCTTTGCCTGATCTCTCTGGCGAGATCTCATATTGGGAAGGTTTATCGTATCCGGAGCTCTGTTACGAATTCTACAAGCATTTCGCCACCGATATCCCAGGAGACGAACTCAAGGAAATTATCCATCGTTCTTATGCGAATTTCGACCACGAACAGCATGCTCCGCTAGTTCGTCTAGAAGAAGGACTTCATTTGCTGGAACTTTTCCATGGTCCGACTCTCGCCTTCAAGGACTTCGCCTTGCAGCTTGTAGGGAATCTTTACGAACGGCAAGTGACCGTTCGCGATGAGCCAATTACCGTTTTGGGGGCCACCTCCGGCGATACGGGGGCCGCAGCTATTAGTGGACTTCTAGGCAAGAAAGGAGTTAACATTTTCATTATGTATCCAGATGGCGGGCGCGTTTCTCCTTTGCAGGAGAGGCAAATGACCTGCACTCAAGATGAAAATGTATTCCCTCTTGCGGTGTCCGGAAATTTCGATGACGCCCAGGCCGTATTAAAAGAAGTGCTGGGCGATAGCGAATTCAGTTCAAGTCTGAAGATGTCGGCTGTGAATTCCATCAACATCGCTCGCGGGCTCGCTCAGTGCGTCTACTACCTTTTCGCTTGGCTGAAGTTTCCAGCTGGCGAAAGAGAAGAGATCACATTCGCAGTGCCCACAGGAAATTTCGGAAACGTTCTATCTGGATGGATGGTATCAAGAATGGGGATGCGTGTAGCAGGATTTCGTGTCGCTACGAATCAAAACGATATCCTTTATCGTTTCTTCTCTTCCGGCGACTACTCCCTAGGAGAGGTTCGTCCGAGCTATGCGCCTTCGATGGACATACAAGTAGCGTCCAATTTCGAGCGATTCATCTACTACGCGTTCAATGAAAATTCGGAGAAGACGCGTAAGACAATGCTCCAGTTCAAGAGCGAGAAGGCTTTCCAGGTAGACGACTCCTCCATTCTTTCAATCATGAGCAGCACGCGGATGACAGATGGAGAAATCAAGGCAGCAATGTCGGAAGTGTACGAAAAGTACAACTACGTAGTGGATCCTCATACGGCATGCGGCTTCAAGGAGCTGGAAGGACTGAAGAATGTGGTACTGCTCTCCACCGCCCATCCTGCGAAATTTCCCGATGTGGTTCGGCAAACGATCGGCGTGAACGCGATTCACCCCAGACTGGAAGCCCTTAAGGATATCGAAGAAACAAAGTATTCGATTTCTCCTGACGCGGATGAGATAAAATCTTTCATAGCATCCCAGACCGAGTCGATGCAAGTTTAGCAGTTATGAGCAAGCCAACGATCTCCATTTACGATACTACGCTAAGAGATGGCACCCAAGGCGAGGGTGTCTCCTTTTCCGTTACCGATAAGATTCGAATTGCGGAAAGCTTTGATCAGTTTGGCATTGATTACATTGAAGGTGGCTGGCCTGGCTCTAATCCACGCGATATGGCGTTTTTTGATGAAGCCAAGAAGTTGGATTTGAAGCATGCTAAGATTGCCGCTTTCGGCTCCACGCGTAGGGCGAATCTTTCTGCCGAAGAAGATCCTCAACTTCAGACCCTCATTGATGCAGGCACGCCGGTGGTGACGATTTTCGGCAAGACATGGCTTCTACACGTGACGGAGGTTCTCCGAGTGAAACCAGAGGACAATCTTCAGATGATCGAGGATTCGGTTCGTTTTCTCAAAAGCAAGGGGCGCGAAGTTATTTACGATGCAGAGCATTTTTACGACGGCTTTAGAGACAGTCCTGAATACGCTCTCAGCACCTTAGAAGCTGCGGTTCGAGGCGGAGCCGATTGTCTTGCCTTGTGCGATACCAATGGCGGTAAATTGGTGAGCGAGATTAGCGAGATGACAGGAGCTGTCGTATCGAAGTTTCCCGATATCCAAGTTGGTGTTCACTGCCATAACGATGCTGGTGTTGGAGTCGCCGTTTCGCTCGCTGGTATTGACGTTGGCGCTACACATATTCAGGGAACGTTTAATGGATACGGCGAGCGCGTTGGTAATGCGAATCTGACGACGATCATTCCAAATCTGTCGCTGAAGATGGGTTATCCACTCAATTGCGAACCTCATCTCCACCGACTCAGAGAGCTTTCCCGCTTCATTGCCGAGCTGGCGAATCTGTCACACGATATCAAGGCCCCCTACGTTGGCCTTTCCGCGTTCACTCATAAGGGTGGGGCTCATGCTGACGCCACTAAGAAGGTCAGTCATAGCTATGAACACGTTGATCCGACTTCGATAGGAAACAAGCAACGTGTGCTTGTATCCGACATGGCAGGACGCTCTAGTCTACTGATGAAAGCTCAAGAGCTAGGTTTCGAAATCGATCGCAATTCTCCCGAAACCAAAGAGATTATCGACAAGGTAAAAGAGCTTGAACACGAAGGTTATGAATTCGAGTCTGCCGATGGTTCGCTCCGCCTTTTGCTCGATAGACTCACCAGCCAGCGTAAGCCGCACTTCGAATTCGAGGGCTATCGCGTGATTGTCGAAAAACGTTCGCCAGACGAGCCAACCACTTCGGAAGCGACCATCAAGGTTAAGGTCAATGGCGAGCCGCACTATACGGTGGCTGAGGCGAGTGGACCGGTTGGAGCGTTAGATCATGCCTTGCGCAAGGCCTTGGAAAAGACGTATCCAAATCTTACTGAATTGGGTCTGAAAGATTACAAGGTGCGTATTCTTGAGTCAAAACAAGGAGCGGATGCGAAAACTTGTGTGTTGATCGAGTCCGGAGACAACGGAAAGATTTGGGGTACAGTAGGAGCTAGCGACAACATAATTGAAGCAAGCTGGCAGGCCATTCGCGATTCGGTCGAATACAAACTGCTTCTAGACGAGAGAGAAGCCGAATGAATTGACCCTAGCTTTCTCGTCATCCCTACAAAAGTGGAGTAAGCAATCGGCTGAGATCTTCGGCGACCTCTCTAACTAGGCTTGATTTTCTGTTATAGGACTCGTCGAATGTAATCGATTTCGACGCAAGCATTTGTATCCAGGAACTTACTTCTGCAACGTCGGATGGAGAGTAGAAGAAGGCCGCCACTTCGTAGTTAACGAATAGACTTCTCAAGTCGATATTGGCAGATCCTGTCATGGCAACTTTTCTGTCGGCGAGCATTCCTTTGCCATGCATCATGCCTTCATCGAATAAAAGGACTTCGACTCCCGCTTCATGAAGCTCTCTCAAGTAGTGATGACGAGCTAGATCAGTAACGGGATGGTTTGATTTTCTGGGTACGATGAGCCTTACTCGCTTCCCAGTTCTGGCTTTGACGATGAGTGATCTTTGCAAGACTTCATCGGGAAGATAGTAGGGGGTTACTAAAACGATTTCTTCATCAGCTTCGTGGATGGCCGAAAGGATTTTTTCGTAAAGCGGATCGCCATTCGTGTCTGGCCCACTAGCCATGATTTCAATTTCTCCCGTATCCATACTTTGAACCGGGTCTAAGATTTTCGGCTCTCTGGGCTGATAGTTCTTGGAGCAAGCGAATTTCCAGTCTGCCTCGAATATGGCGGCAAGCTGCATCACGGCTGGTCCTTCGATAAGCGCCCCGAAATCTTTCCAGCGTTTCTGCGAGGCGGTTGGGCCCATATAGTCACGACCAATGTTTCTTCCTCCTATGATCGCTCGCTCGCTGTCGAAACAAGCGATTTTCCGGTGATTGCGCAGATTGGCTCTTCCCCAGGACCAAATGGGAAGGACTGGCATGAATCGTTCGATGCGACCGCCGGCTTTTTCCAGCTCTAGCATGTAGAAGGTTTTCTTGCCGAAGGAACCGACGGCATCCAGGAGCAGGCGTACTTCCACACCTTGTCTGCTTTTTTCTGACAACTCCCTAACGATGCGGCGCCCGCTGGCATCATGGCTTAGTATGAAAGTCGCGATATCGATCGACTCTTTGGCCTGCTGAATCTGTTCGACTAGCGTATTGAAAGCTTGCTTTCCTGTATGCAAAAAATCGCTACGATTGCCTCGTGTGATCAGTCCGAAGGGAGAGACTGACACCGTTGCTTCTGCATTGGTGTCGGAAATTAGTGTCAGCGATTCCTTGTTGCGTGTCAGCCGGGCTATTTTTCTTCCGCCAAATAACAGATAGAGCGGCACTCCAATGTAGGGAATTAGGACGATTACAAGCAGCCAGGCGAAAGTGTTGCTTGGTCTACGCTTCTCCCGCATAAGACGGGCAATGAGCACGAAGGCTAGACCGAAACCAATAATGGCTCCGATGTGAGATAGGATGGCGTCGATGTAGGCTCGATAGTCCATCCGCGACCGTTTAGTTAAGAGATGTTTTTTGTATCGAAGCCTTCATGACAAAGTAGCCATTCCTTAATAGGCAACCCTCCACCATATCCTGTTAAAGATCCGTCCGCTCCGATGACGCGGTGGCAGGGGGCAATGATGGCGATTGGATTTCGGTTGTTGGCCATGCCAACGGCGCGCTGCGCTTTGGGATTGCCGATCATGTGGGCCATCTCGCCATAGGAAATCGTTTCGCCGTACGGGATTTCGAGCAAGGCGTTCCATACGGACTTCTGAAATGCAGTCCCTTCAAAATCCAGCTTTACCGTGAAACGGCGAAGTTTCCCCTCAAAGTACTTGTTCAGTTCCTCGATAGCTTTGCGTAAATACTTATTGGATACGTTCTTGCTAGCTATCTTGGCTTTATGTTTATTAGGCAATTCAAGACGCGATAGGCCTTTATCGGAGGCGCTCAGACGCAGGATGCCAATTGGAGATTCGAGGAGGACTTTTTCCACAACGCTCCCCAGATTGGATCAACAAAATCCGCTTATCAATCTTGGAGTTTTAGGAAAGCGATCTTGTGAAGGGGCCTTGCGAGTCTTAAAGCGCCTTTTCGTAATCCACACCGTTTCGATCCTGGAAGATAACGAAGCCTTGTTGTACCTCTTTGAAAATGAGGCCTTTTTCGTGGTCTATGACGTCATTGAGACGATAAACCCGACCATTCATTAGAAGACGGGATTTTTCGCCGGCGGCCCTGGCTCCTTGGACTTCGAGCGATTCAACGTAATTCAGAATTTCCAGATCAAGAGCCGGAGCTTGTTGTTCCGTCTGCACGCCGGTCTCGGAAATGAGATCTTGAGCAACGTCTTCGACAATTCCTTCCGTTGCGCCTGCTCCATCGGCTGATTTTGCAGCGATGAGATTCTTGAGGGCTTCGAGTTCCTCGAGGCTCAGATCTTCGATGGCGTTCCCCGTTAAATCTGGCTGACTAATTTGGATAGTCTGCGCTGGTTGCGCTTCCGAAGCGCTCTCGGTTTCAGCGGGTTGCGTAGCTTTGGCTAGCGAATCCTTTGGTTGCTCACCTGAGCCTCCTCCCAAGAGTCCTAGGCCAAACACAGCGAACAAAGTTATAGAAACGGTTAGGAGAAGACCTAAACCGATAAAACCAAGAAGGATTTTCGGTCCTTGATTGCCACGTCGATTTGCTCCACTGACTGCGGCAGCCATCATTTGGGCGCTGCCATCTTGCATTCCATGGGAGCGCCTTAGCTGTTCTTGTTTCAACGCCTTATTGATGAGGCTCATTCGCTTAATTCAATTAGTTGGGTGGACCACGTGTTCGTATCCTTCCTTACAACGGCTATTCTGCCTGTTGATTAAGCGTTCTCCTAAGGAGAGGCGTACTTTTCGTGAGTAATAGCGCTTACTAGGCGATCCGGCGCCGTCTAGGCTCGAATGAAGCGACTGATTGTCAACGTCTTACTAGATTTATTCGAAGTCCAGCGTATCGATTTCTTTGAGAGCGGCTCTAACATCCTTCCAGGTGACAACCTCAGAGCTTCTAATGTAGGAAGCTAGGAGAGATTTATCGCATATGTTGTTGATAATGCGAGGGATGCCCTTGGATTTCCATTTAACAAGGCGTACTGCCCAGCTGGTGAAAAACGGAATACCTTGTCCACCGGCCATGGCGATACGGTGGTGGATATACTGCTCGACTTGATAGCGATTCAGGGTCCGCAGTTCGGTGTGCACGAGAATGCGCTGCCGGAGCTGCCGTAGGCGTTCCTCGGCCAGGATTTTTTTGAACTCCGGCTGCCCCATCAGAATGATTTGCAGCAACTTCTGCTTATCTGTCTCTAAATTCGAAAGGAGTCGAAGCTGTTCAAGAACTTCAAAGGTCAGGTTCTGAGCTTCATCAATAATAAGAAGGATGTCTTTCCCTCTTTGAATCCGGTCCAGCAGCGCTTCGTTAACCTGTTGCACCAAGCCATGACGACTCCGGCCTTTGCTTTCTTCGCCTAATTCCGAGAGAATGGTTTTGAGGAGCTGAGTCTCCGTTATGCGGGGATTTAGTATGAGAGCGGTCTCGTATTTTTCGTCGTCGATCTCGTTAATGAAATGGCGACAGAGCGTTGTCTTTCCGCAGCCGACTTCCCCGGTCAACACAATGAACCCCTTCTTTTCGGCCACTCCGTACTTCAGGTGCTGGAGGGCTTCCTGGTGGGTCGGACTGAGATAGAGGAAGTTAGGGTCAGGAGTTATGTTGAACGGCATCTCCTTGAGGCCGTAGAAACTCTGATACATCGACGTAAATTTTCTTCGAATTCATCAGACTAATACAATTATTTTTTTGCAATCCAGAAGGGTTTATTCGTATTTAGGCCGCATCTCCCATGAGAATACGTCGTGTTTGGAATCTGGTGTTCACTTCTGTAGTACTCGCAGTCGGCAGTTTCGGTGGCTCCTATTTGTATCGAAATTATCAGGAACTGGAAGTGATGCGTCAGCGCGAGCAAGCTGCGATGGGCGATCTTGAAGAACTGCAGAGCAAAATCTCCGAACGGACTGAAATTCTCAGAAAGCTAGAAGGGGATCCCGAATACGTGGAGCGGGTCATCCGAGCCAAATTCAATTACGCGAAAAAGGACGAAGTCATCTTTCGCTTCGAATAATCCTCAGTTGGCTCCAGGAAAACCTCGCATTTCAAGCATCGATTAGAAGTAGAAGCCAATCGATCAGAATTTCTTATGGACATCATTGAGCGTTTTGAAGAGCAAGGGCAGGGACAGGTCTTCCAGCATTGGGATTCGCTTTCCGAAGAGGAAAAAAGCAATCTCGTCTCTCAAGCTGAGGAGATCGACTTGGATGAGTTGAAGCAGTTAATCGATACTCTGGTCTTAGGAGGGGGTTCGCACGACGATATCGATTTCGATTCGCTTAAACCCTTTCCGTTCGAGCCTCTACCAACCGATGCAGCTTCAAAAGCTCGTTGGGATGCTGCTCGAGAAAGGGGAGAAACGATTTTGCGACAAGGCAAAGTTGCCGCCTTTACAGTCGCGGGTGGTCAAGGGACGAGGTTGGGCTACAATGGTCCGAAAGGCACTTTTCCTGTTACGCCAATAAACAAGAAGACTCTCTTTCAAGTATTTGCTGAGAAAATACAAGCGGCAAGAAAGCAATACGAATGCCGACTGCCATGGTATATCATGACCAGTGATATTAACCATGAAGCCACGGTAAGCTTTTTCGAGGAAAGCGAATTTTTCGGTCTGGATAGTGAAACGGTTTCCTTCTTTCGCCAGGGTCGCATGCCAGCCGTTGGCTTTGATGGGAAAATCATTCTCGAAACGAAGAGCTCGATTGCCATGAGCCCCGATGGTCACGGGGGTTCACTTAGAGCGTTGGAAAGAAGCGGAGCTTTGGATGAGATGGAAAAGGGCGGCGTCGAAATCATCAGCTACTTCCAGGTAGACAACCCTCTTGTTCAGGCAATCGATCCCGCCTTCATTGGTTTCCATGCTGAGAGTGGCTCCAGTATGTCGAGTAAGATGCTGCCAAAGGCTTACGAAAAGGAGAAACTGGGTCACTTTTGCGAGCTCCATGGCAAGCTAGTGGTTGTCGAATACAGCGACATGCCAGACGAGCTAACTAGTCGTCGTGATGCCGATGGGAAATTGGAGTTTCTCGCCGGTAGTATCGCCATTCATCTGGTCTCTACAGCTTTCGTTCGCAAGTTGACCGCCAGAGATAGCGCTTTTGGGCTTCCTTTCCACAAGGCCGAGAAAAAGATTCCCCACCTTTCGACTTCGGGAGAAACGGTTAAGCCTGATGAGCCCAATGGCATAAAATTCGAGATGTTCGTGTTCGATTCTCTACCGTTTGCCGAAAATCCCATCGTCATGGAGACGACGAGACTGGGAGACTTTAGTCCGGTAAAGAATGCAGAGGGAGTCGATTCGCCCGCTACGAGCGAGGCCGATCAGCAAAGACTCTTTGCTCAATGGCTGAAAGCGGCTGGCTTGGAGATTACAACCGATACGGGGGGGAATCCGGATCGACGCATCGAAATTTCGCCGCTCTTCGCCGTTTCGGAAGGTCAATTCATAGAAAAGGTTCGTACCCAATCTTTGGATATTCCTGATTCCGGAGATATCTTTATCGAGTAACTGAGAGCGCCTCTTTTAAGGTTAGCTTTTCGCTTTCAGGATTGGCCCTGTAGCTAGAAATGGCCGCGTTGCTTCGATCAGGCCGAGATTTGGCATTCTCAATGAGAATGGTGAAGAACCTAGCCCTTTTCTTTTATTTCTTTATTACAAATACAGGTTTGCTCTGATTCCTTTGGTCCCTGTTTGCAGGTAATCCATTTGGGTAAATCGGAAATAAAAAATTGCGAATCTGGTGAAATGGGCGAGATCGACTTGCGAAAAGGAGTTCTCTCGGAAAGTGTATTCGCCCTTCAATGTCAGGCCCTGGTTTATGAGGCTGTTTGATAGATTCCGTAATCTTACCTTTTATGATCTCTACTTCGCTTACTGCTCTGGTAGTTGAAAATGAAACCGATCGAGCGGAACGTCTCGTCAAGCTTCTGTCCAGGTCAACCCGACCATTCGTCAATTGCCATGTGGCAGAGACGCTAGCTGAGGCCTCTGAGCTGTTCAAGTCCGCCCGTTTTGGGGTCGTCTTTACCAGACTTCAACTTCCCGACGCTAGTGGTTTGGAAGCCTTGGTGCGATTCCACCAGCTCAAAATAGAAGCTCCGATTATTGCGGTCCTCGATAGGGTGGATGAGAGTATTGTCAACGAGGCAGCCCAGAGCCTGGCTGACGATTGCCTATTCTGGGACGACTTGGATTCCGAAGCCCTAAATCAATCAATTGGATTTGCCATAGATCGCAGGCAGATGCTCCAGGAGCTGCACGAACAAAACCCTGCTGTAAATTCTGATGACGGTTCAGCTTTCAGTTTGCTTTTAGATCGGATTGACGAGGCTTTGCTTGTTGTCAGCCGCCAGGATAGCTCGCTTCTTTTTTGCAATAACGTAGCCCAAGAATGGTTCGGGTTTCATCTGGAGTCTGCGCTACAAGAGGTTCTCGAGTTTGGCGTTCTTGAAGGCGAGGAGCTCGAAATTGTGGCCTCCATTTCTCATTTTGCAGTTTCCAGCGCTGAGCTTCGCTCTACATGGCTGGACTGGAAAGGTATTCCTGCTTGTATGGTCACTCTACGCGATATTTCGAAAAGGAAAAGAGCGGAAGAGGCCTTTGTGACAAGTCAGCGTAGACTGGAACTCGCTCTCAAGGCATCGAATATAGGCATGTGGTCCTGGGAGTTTAGAACCAATCGACTCGCTTTCAGCGAGCGATGGAAACTGCTGCTCGGTTTTAAATGTGATGAATATCCGGATACGTTAGTTCAGTTTCGAGCTTCGCTTCATCCTGAAGATCGCGAACCCACTATAAAGGAATTCATGCGTTACGTGAGAAATCCATGGCCGGATTTCGAATGCGAATATCGAATGCTGCACAAGAACGGCTCCTATCGACACATTCTTTGTCGAGCAGAGCTTTTCTCCGACGATGATGGGAATCTTTCAAAGATGTTAGGATCGCACATCGACATTACCGAAAGAAAAAATCAGGAGACAGCTAAGGCTTTGGTGGAAAAACAGCTGCAAGAGCAGCAAAGGTTCGAGAGTCTCGGATCTCTTGCTGGAGGAATGGCTCATTGTATGAATAATCTGCTGACGAGCATGATGGGCAACGTGGCTTTGCTGAGAGAAGAGGCCTTAAGTTCCGGTATGCCAGTTGATCGTATTCAGAAGATCGATCATTGCTCTCATCAAGCTGCAG
Organism: Opitutaceae bacterium; assembly: GCA_028281165.1. GTDB lineage: Bacteria > Verrucomicrobiota > Verrucomicrobiia > Opitutales > Opitutaceae > JANQRT01. Next base: position 16,906 of record JANQKI010000010.1, read on the forward strand.
AGCTTTGCCAGAAACTGCTTTCCTTTTCTGGCAAGGGCGGTTTCGTAGCCCAGCCCCTTCAGCTGAATGAGACTATCTTCGACTGCAAAGAGATCATCGAGATATCCCTAGCGGAAGGAGCCAAAGTTGATTTTCAACTTGCCAAAGAACTGCCCGATATCGTTGCCGATCGGTCTGAATTGCAGCGTCTTCTTTTGAATCTTGTAATGAACGCTTCTGAAGCCGTTGAGGGCCAAGACACGCCTGTTCTTCTTGTCAAAACGAGGACCCGCGATTTTGATGGAACCTCTCTCGAAAGCTTCAAGTACAGAATGAATGCTCAACCAGGTACCTTTGTGTGCTTGGAAATTGAGGACAATGGCATTGGAATGTCTCCCGAAATTATGGAGCGAGCTTTCGAGCCATTTTTCAGTACAAAGTTCAAAGGGAGAGGCCTCGGGCTTTCAGCCGTCAAAGGAATCGTCAATTCCAATGGAGGATTTATCGATTTGGAGAGCAGCGAGAACAAGGGCGCTCGCATTGGGGTCTTTTTCCCGAAGGCAAAGAATGCAAGTCTCATCAAAAGCATAACTCGTAGCGAGAAGAAGAAGGCTTTAATTGCAGAAGACGAAGAAATCTTGCGTAAGGTTATGACTTCTATGCTCACTTCTTTTGGCTACGAGCCCATTTTGGCTGAAGATGGCCAGGTGGCGCTAAACTTGTATGAGAAACATTGTGACGAGTTAGCGATTGCCTTAATCGATCTGAACATGCCTCGGATGAACGGAGCCAATCTTTTTAAATCGATAAGGTCCCGTTGCCAGGACTTGCCCATTATTCTGATGAGTGGTGACGGTGAAGAAGTTGACTTCCCTTTTGAGGATTGCGAATCGGAACGTTGCCGTTACCTAAACAAGCCGTTTGGAATGGAGGAACTCAAACTTGTGATGAGTTCGCTGATTGACTCCGAGGCGGAGAGTTTAGTGTCCTCTTAGACGAGGATCAACGCGGGCGTTTCGATAATAGACTTCAGAGCCTGCAGGAATTGAGCCCCAACGGCTCCGTCGACAACGCGATGATCTCCACTCAGACCAAGCGTCATTATTTGACCTGCTCCAATCTCGCCATTCTCTTTGACCACAGGTCGCGCAATGGTTGCCCCGACCGACAGAATGCCAGCATTGGGTGGATTTATAATTCCATAGAAACTGGATACGCCGTACATGCCTAGGTTGGTGACGGTGAAAGTGCTTCCCGTCATCTCGTCAGGTGTCAGTTTTTTCGACCTGGCTTTTCCGATCAGCTCTTTGGCTTCGGCAGCAATCTGTTTTAATCCTTTGGCGTCCGCGTTTTTGATGACGGGGGTTACCAGTCCGTCATCGATGGCGACACCAAAAGAAATATGAACGGAGCCGTGTTGACGGATCGATGTATCGCCCCAAGAGCGATTCATCTCCGGAACGCGTCGCAAAGCTTCCGTTGCCGCCTTTAGAATGAAATCGTTTACCGTGAATTTCGCTCCGCCTTTCTCTGGATCGACTTCCGAGAGTTGCTCGTTGACCTGCTTACGCATCTTAAGCAGAGGACCGGCATTGACTTCGATTTCCAGATAGAAATGCGGGATCGTGGTTTTGGCTTCCACTAAGCGCTGAGCGATAATCTTTCTGATCTGCGAAAGCGGAATATCCTGCTCCTCTACAATGCCTGCTCCTGTGTAAGTTTCTGCTGGGCTTGGGGGTGGAGAAGCTTTCGAGGGCTTACCCTCGGCTGCTAGTATATCCTTTTTTACGATACGTCCATTGGGACCGCTTCCTTCGATTCCTTGAATTTCGATTCCTTTTTCTGCGGCTAGCTTTCGGGCCAGAGGCGAGATTCTGATTCGCGTATCCGAAGATTGATTACTTTCTGCTGGCTTCTTGTCTGGAGCTGATTTCTCTACTGAAGCTTCTGCTTCTGCTTGCTGCTCTTCTTCCTTAGCAACTGGTTCCTTTGATTGCTCTTCACTCTCATCGATCGCCTCGGTTTCCTCTTTCCTGTCATCAGGTTCCGGCTGGGCTGGTTCTTCCGTAGTTGGCAAAGAACTACTATCGAAGGATTCGCCCTCCTCTCCAATGGCCGCTATGGGGGCCCCAATGGCGACTTGGGTTCCGGCTGGAGCGATTTGTTTTAGCAACACTCCGTCTTCATAGGCCTCCAACTCCATTGTCGCCTTGTCCGTCTCTATTTCCGCGATGACGTCGCCTGATTCTATTTGGTCGCCTTCGTCCTTCAACCAACTCGCGACCGTTCCCACCGTCATAGTGTCGCTAAGCTTTGGCATTTCGATTATATTAGCCATAGAGAGTGATTTTATTTATTTGGAATTTGGATACTAGCAAATTTCGAGAGCTTTTTTCACAATCGCATCAGCTTTAGGCAACTGCTTCTTTTCCAGTGGAGGGCTGTAAATGGCCGGAGCGTCAATGGCGGAAATACGTTGGATGGGAGCGTCGAGATAATCAAAGGCTTGATACTGTATCATGTAGGCGACTTGAGCGCCGACACCGCAGAATGGCTTGTTTTCCTCTACTAGAACGGCTCTGTTAGTTTTTTTAACCGAATTGATAATCGTTTCTTCGTCGAGTGGACGTATTGATCGGATGTCCACTACCTCAGCATTAATCTCATGCTCTTCTGCTAGAATCTCAGCTGCTTTCAAGCATTCCTTTACGGATGGGCCATGAGCTATGAGTGAAATATCGGTCCCTTCACGTTTAATGTCCGCTTTCCCCAGAGGAATGAGATATTCCTCTTCGGGCACTGCTCCGGTGTCGTTGTAAAGTATTGTACTTTCCATTACATACACAGGGTCGTTGTCGCGAATGGCAGTCTTTATGAGGCCCTTGGCATCGTAGGGCGTCGAGGGAAAGACCACTTTCAATCCTGGCGTACTAGCGACAAGGTTCTCGGGAGTGTGCGAGTGAGTGGCTCCAACTCCGGTGCCGCCATTGGCAGGGCCTCGTATGACGATCGGAACATTGATTTGCCCGCCCGACATGTAGCGGACATTAGCTGCATTATTGATCATCTGGTCCCAAGCGACATAAGCGAAGCTCCAGAACATAAGTTCCATCACAGGACGTATTCCCAGCATGGATGCGCCGATTCCCATGCCGATGAAACCAGCCTCACTAATGGGAGCGTCGACAATACGCTTCGGGCCAAACTTGGCGAGCAATCCCTCCGTGACTTTGTAAGCCCCGTTAAACTGGGCGACTTCTTCGCCAATGATAACGACGTTCTCGTCTCTCTCAAGCTCATCGGTCATCCCGTCTCTGAGGGCTTGTCGATAGGTTATTTCTGGCATCTCAAAAATTCTTTGTAGTTAATTACTCTATACGATTACTAGTCGTTGAAAAAGATGCGGCCTTCCGATACTTTCTGATCCGGATTATCTTCTTCCCAGTAGACGTCCTTGAGGATTTCTTCTTCCGCAGGGAAGGGGCTCTCCTCAGCGAACTTGGCGGACTGATCGGCTTCGGTTTTCGCGGCATTATCAATCTCTTTCGCCTTTTCGGCCGTGAGAATGCCGGAATCTATAAGGTAGTCCCGGTACAAATTAACCGGATCGTGATTCTTTCTGTAGTCCTCGATTTCCTCTTTGGTACGATATTTTTTGTGTTGGGCGTCCGACACTGAATGGCCTTGATACCGGTAGGTATGGATTTCAACGACCGACGGTTTTGATTTTTCTCTGGCTAGATTCATGGCTTCGGTGAGGCCTTCGCGAATTTCGAAAATCGATTCGCCGTTCAAGTTTGCCCAGTTCGTGTTGTAGGCCTCGGCTCGGGCGGCCAAGCCCCCTTTCGGATGTACGCTGGAGCGTTCTTGCGAAGTCCCCATCGAGTAGCCGTTGTTTTCAATGACGAAGACGACGGGAAGATCCCAGAGAGCAGCCAGATTAAGCGACTCGTGGTAAGCTCCCTGATTAATGGCTCCGTCCCCCAGGAAACAAAGGGCGCATCCCTTGATTCCTTTGTATTTCAAAGCGTAGGCTAGACCGGCTCCTAGCGGCGTTTGGCCGCCGACTATGCCATGTCCACCCCAAAATCGCTTATCGGTAGCAAAGTAGTGCATGGATCCCCCTTTACCTTTCGAACAGCCTGTTGCTTTGCCCTGCAATTCAGCCATGCATTCGTTCATGGTCATTCCGACGGCAAGGCCATGTCCGTGGTCTCGGTAAGCGGTGATAATGTGATCGTTTTCCTGCATCACCGAAACGCTGCCCACCGCGATCGATTCCTGGCCTATATACAGGTGCAGAAAGCCTGCTATCTTGCCTTGCTGGTAGACGCGTAGGGATCGTTCCTCGAAACGACGAATTCGAATCATCGAGTCGTAGAAGCCAATTTTATCCTCGTCGCTAAGATCCCGGTTCGATGCCAGTTCGGCTTCTTTTGCGAGATTCGCTTTCTCAGGCTTCTTGCGGCGGCGTTTGGTTGGCGTTGCTGTTGTTGTCACTTGGTCTGATATTTAAGGAAACGGCGGAAAGATCGGCTGATTTTTTGCAATATTCAAGGCCATACCAAGGCATAATGACTCGCTGCCATCAGATTGGCGCAGGTAGCATGAATAATTCGCCAAAGGTTGCCCGTAAATCGACTCAGTTTCGAACGTCTGAAATGGATTGTTCAATCGTCCAATTCAACGCTTCGGAAGGGCTGCAGTCGACTCTTAGAGCAACGAAATCCTTGTGATAATTATCGTAAATATCCCAAAGTCCCTCCTGGTCGGTTGCCGGAATGGGAAGGGTGCCTATCTGCGATCGCGAAAAGAAACCAAAGACCCCTTCATTGATGTTCTCGGGCAACGTTTGAATCGTTTTTTTGCAGTCGAAGAGAAACATCAGCCAATGGTTTCTCCCTTCGTAAGCCTTCTCGGCGGCTACGCAAAATAAGTGAAGATCGGATACATCGACAAGGAGGCCCGTTTCCTCGAGAGTCTCTCGCGTAGCGCACTGATGGGGCGATTCTCCACTAGCCATTTCCAGCTTTCCGCCAATAGGGCTCCAAAGCCCACTGTTCGGGGCTTTCTTCCGCTGCAGCATGAGAAACTCCCCAGACACGTTTTTTAAAAAGACGAGAACGCTAATCTTGTATTGCATGGCAACGGAGATGGGAGTAGGCATAAGAACCATATGCTTTCGTCAAGTTGAAAGCGCTTCTCTTCAACCGGCTCTTCTCACATGGCAGGCTTTATCTTCTCCCGATTGGTTTTGACGGCTCTACATATTATAAATCCCCGTGTGATTTTCGCCGGTTTTACCTTCTTCGCAATTACCGGAGTGACCTCGCTGAGCGGCAGCGTTGATGTGCGCGAAGTCATCTTTAACTACGTTCAGCTCGATGGTTCTCGAGATCGCTGGCTGGAATGCGAGCTAGAGCTGGAGGTATTTCGAGATACCGAGGATCGCTCCCGTAAAAACGTGGATTTTCTCGACGATCTTGAGGTGGTTTTGATGCTTGGCGTTGAGTCGGAGAGGGCTAGCAGAACGGTTTTCGAGTTTTACTCCAGCAGCGCCACGCTTGTTTCTCTGGAGGAGGGAAGGCATGTTACTCGGTTTTATCTCCCGCCAGAAATCGTTGAGCGCGACAGACTACGTGGGACTCCCCACACTTTCATGGTTCAATTGGGGCGTTCTGGGCAGATCGCCCGGGAATTCTACTCCGCTTCTATTTCCAAACGCTCCGTGAGAGAGCACTTTCTCAAGCGAATCGATACTTTGGCTTCCAACAATGATGGCATACTTTTGCCGCAAAATAAGACTCCGTTTATCTCTCGCTACGCCGGGAGAACGCCTAGCTACAGAAAGAATTTCCAGTCGGAGACTCAGCAACCAGACTCATGAAGGATCAGCTTTCACAGACTCTAGTCAGGTCTATCCGCATTACGCCATCCGTAAAAGCGCTAGGTTAGATTTAAGATTTTGCTTGAGCTTACTCGCTGATTATCAAAATTTAGTAAAGAATCCAGATGAGATATTCTCAATATCTAGTCGTCAGCTGTGGCTCCAGTCATATCGTCGCCAGTCATCTCAGGATGAATGCTGCGGGACGCTGTGACCTGTTGGATTACTATGTTTGGGATGTCGATTTCGCTACGAATGATCCCTTGCTTTGGCTCAAGGCGGCTTCTCAGCAATTTTCAGAGATTCGAAAGCGTTTTCCCGTAGATCAAGCTGCGGGTTTCACATTGCCGGGTCATTTGGCGCTAACCAAGTATCTCAAGATACCTCAGGCTCCTATAAAAAAGCGACACAAGATTGTATCCTTTGAGGCGCGACAAAACATCCCTTATCCGATGAGCGAGGTGACGTGGGACGATTGCCTGATCGACGAGGACGATCTTGATTTCGAAATCGTTATTGCCGCTGCTAAGACCGAGCTTCTTGAAGCTCTGACCCGCTACGGAAAGGAATCGAAACTTGGTACGGATCTGATAGAACCCTCGTTCACAAGCTTGCTCAACGGATTCCGCTATAATTACGCTGATGTATCCGAATGTTCGATGCTGGTTTCGATTGGGGCTCGGTCTACTGACCTTATCGTTTACGAAAAGGAAAAATATTATTCCAGGAATCTGTCCTTCGGAGGGAATTCTATCACTCAAAGCATGAGCGAAGCTTTGGGAATTCCTTTTGAAGACGCGGAAAACATCAAGCTTAGCGCTATTGAAGGAGAAGCGTTACCATCTATTGAATACGCTGCTTTTTCCGATGCTTCTGAAACTTTCTTAAAGCGACTGGGCGTGGAGATCAGCCGTACTATGGCCATCTTCAAGACGCAGGGCTATCATCACCTTCCCAAGCTTGGATTTATTACTGGAGGCGGCTCGTATCTGCCAGGAATTGAAAAGCGATTGTCTGGTCAGCTCGATGTGGAGTTTCAGATCTACGATCCCCTTAAGCGTATTCGTTGTGATAGCATATCCGATCAGACTCAACTAAAGAAGGATTCTCGCTTCCTTGGCGATGCGATCGGAATGGCCCTTGGCCGCTTCTTGCCGGATTCATCCGAAGTCAATCTACTGCCGCGCAGCATCCTTTGGCAGAGGAAATTCAAGAAGCAGCAACGCTTCTATCTAGCGGCAGGTTTTATGGCCTGCGTTACCGTATTTCTTCCTCTGGTCAATTCATTCAACGCTATCGATGCTTACGAGCAGGAGGTTCTGAACCTAAGCGCTCAAATCGCTCCTCTCAGTGAATTGAATCGGCAAATACATGATAGAACCGAGGATATAAAGAATCTTACTCAGGTTATCGAGCAGGCTGCCGAACTTGCCGATTCGCGCTCCAACTGGATGCGCTTCTTCAACGATCTTCAAGATCGCCTAGCGGAAGTCGAAGATGTCTGGCTGGATCGACTTGATGTCGTGCGTCCCCAGATCGAGAATACGAGTAATCGATTTAGCCGTCGGGCAGCCAACCAGAACGCTGAACAAGATATCGTCAAGCTTCGTTTGGAAGGTCGGCTTATCGATGTCACTCATCCTCTTTCAACCGTAAGCGAGGACTCGAACCTTAGAGTCAAAGCTTTGCTGGAAAGCTTTGAGAATTCGTCATTCGTCTTGAATCTGGAAAACGAGAGGTTCGACAACTCTTTGCCTGGCATCCTCAAGTTTAATTTTACTCTAGTCGTGGATCCGGCTCTTCCGCTTTAGCGGTTCTTCTCCATGGAATGGTTTAAACGAAATCCCATCTTTTACAGCATCTTCGGCATCATGTTAGCTGCGGTTGTCGCTAGCATGTGGATGGTATCCAAGAATCAGGGACGCATTGATGAGCTTGTTCTCGAATACGAGCGAAAGAGCGCCATGATCGATGGCTACCTGACGAGCATTCCTTCTCCCACCAAAGCGAATCTGGAACAACTCGAAGCCAATTATGCCGAACTTTATGACGTTTTCCTCCAGGCGAGTTCGGCTCTGAATCTAAACACCTATGATCCCGGACTTTTCTTCGGCTCACCCCCCTCGACGCGGACTGACGCTTTCTTCGCCATAGCGCGTTATGTGCAGGATATGCGCAATCTTTCCGAAAATAACGGGATAGCCTACGAAGCCGAAACACGGTTTGGTTTCGAGGAATATGTTAACATTGGTCCGTCGGAAGATCGGATTCCGGATATCCATAAACAGCTTAGGATCATGAACATTCTGCTCAGATCGCTCCTCGATTCAGGGATAAGCGAATTTGTTGCGATACAGCGCGAACCAGAAGAGGAGGGAGGCCCTCGTTCTCGTTCTGCCGGAGAATATAGATCGGGGCCATTTCTGACCGATTTCAAAAGCTGTGTTCCCAAGGAAGGCGTATTCGAGTCCAAAGGCTTTCGTTTGGTATTCAAAGGCCAGTCCATTAGCCTAAGAAATTTCCTCAATCGGATCGTTAACTCTACTTTGCCCTTTGCTATTAATAGTGTTGAGGTTGAACTCACCGAGGAAGAGGGGCAGAAAATCGAAAGAACTTCGATTGTCGATAATCCTTTTTTCAATACAGACTTGGATAAAAGCCTCATTGAGGCAGCTCAAGTGCCCATTATCTCGGAAAATGAATCGCTTTTTGTGGTGACCGTAGAATTTATCTCGACGGTTCAGGAATTCGAAGCGCCGATGGAGCTAGCCAGACGATAGGAGACGGGGATGTTGAAATTTAGATTAGCCGAATTTCTCGACAAATTGATCCTTATTGGAGCGATGATCGTCTTCATCGCTATTGGAGTATCGAACTATTTCAGTTCTAGAAATCTGGATACGTTGACTCGGACCCAGAGACCTATCCTTTCGGATCGCAAGGTAAACGTTCCTGCTTATGATGCCGAACTTTCGCCCAGTCGGAAGGAATCATGGGCTAGCCCTGAGCATCAGCCTCGCGGAACGGAGTGGGTGTTCGACGTTTTTACGCCTCCCGTTATTTACTACAATCCCGTGAATCAGGAGTTTTCCGTGACGCCGCCTGACATGGTAGTGAGAAACGAGGATACGGATACACTTTCGTTTGGATTAGAGTTGCTTGAAGTACGACCAAGACCTTATCGGCTACAGCTAGTTGGATACGCGGGTCAGGAGGGAAGCTTTGTGGCTTATTTGAAGTATCTGCCCAATGGAAATCTTCTTCTCGCAAGACCTGGTAAATTGCTGGTCGAAGCAGGGGCGAAAATAGAATCCTTCGAAGTGAAGCAGATGCAAGTCGAACAGGATGGCGGTATGCCGGTGTTTGAAAAAGTTGGGGTCGCTCGTATCAGAGACTATGATACGGGAGAAGAGATTTACCTTACGAACCGAGAGACAAAGATCTATTCCGACTTGGAAGCTCGTTTCCGTTCCAAAGGCGATGGAGCCATCCACGTAGTACGCGAGGGGTCGCAGGTCGAGTTGGATAACGGTTTTTACATTATCGGAGACCTATCCGCCAATCCGCCAGAGGCCATGGTTACGCGAATTTCCCTTGATGGCACACAGCGTCGCTCCAGACTGTTGACGCCGCCATCCAATAGTAGATCATTGCAAAACTTAGAAGATACAAGGAATACGACGAGTCCTTTCGCCATCCGACCTAGGATCGTGGATGTAAGTGGCCCGAACGGCTGATCCACACCATCTCAACCTCATCCACTATGAACAATCTGAAATCCCTCCTTACACGCTCTGTGGCACTACTCGCTCTTTTTGGGCTCTGTTTGTCGGCTGGGTACAGTCAAAGCGAGATCGACACCAAGATTCGATTGATGTCGGAAGCCTTGCAGGCTCGTGATGCTGGGAATTTGAATACGGCTAAACAGCGACTCGAAGAGCTCTTGGAGATAACGCCTAACGACGCTTCCGTGCAGCGTATCCTGGCCAACGTCGAAAATATGATCGCGGAGCAGGCTCAACTTGGATCGAGCGGCAATACCAGTTCAGCCGTATCTCCGGGCAGGGGAGCAGCGTTGCAAAGCGAAGCTGAGTACTTGGCTCGTCTCGAGGCGGAGCGTATTGAGAAAACCATGCAAAGCGCCCGCGAGATTAGAGAGATCGCTCTGCGGCAATCTCGACGAGGCGACTTCACGCTCGCATTGCAAACCATTGAGAAAGCGATCGAGACGCTAGAACCAAATCCGATGACGCAGACGCTGATCGACGATCTTAAACGTGAACAGCGTGACATCCTCCGTCAGCAGTCTCTCTTCCAGGCTAAGAGAAGTTCGGTTTCTTCATCCGGTGGCGACTCCTTGCCAATAGAACAAATTAGTCCCGATTTTGTTAACTTGCAGCAGGAGATCGAAGCGCTCTCCCTTCGCGGCCGGAGCCAGTTTTTCGCTGGCGATATCGATGGGGCGGAAGCCACTTTCAAGCAGATCGAGGCCTTGGATCCGAACAATGCTATGGCTAAAAGCTTTTTGGTTCGCATCTCTCGTGAGCGTCAATCCATGGCCTACCTCAATAAGCTCAAGACCCGCGAGCAACTGCTTGAAGAAGTCTCGAGCGCCTGGCAGCGACCAGGGATTTATGAAGAGCGTCCTGACATCAATCCTACGGTTATGGGCCCCGCTCCTCTTTTGCAAAAGCTCAACAGCATTATTATCTCAGAGGTAGATTTTACGGACTTGGATCTAAATGTAGTGGTTAACACGCTCAGCGCGATTTCCGAGGAATTTGATAACACCGACTCAGGTCCCAGAGGTGTAAATCTTGTTCTCCTTGATCCAGACGAATTGAACCCGACCGTTAATCTCACCGTTCGTGGTCTTTCCCTCAAGCGTATCTTGGATTTCATATCGGAAATGGTTGGATTCCAATACGAGGTTCAGCCCGACGCAGTCGTGCTTCGTCCAGGAGGCGAGCGCAGAAATCTAACCACTGATGTTTTTCCTGTTTCTCGCTCCACGGTCATTCGCATGACGGGAATGTCGACTTCCACTGGTGACGACGGTTTTGATGAGGATCCATTTGCCATCGCGGATGGTCTTGATTCTTCGGCTAGCGGCGTTGCCGACGACCGCGATATAATAAGAAACTTCTTCCAGCAGGCGGGGGTCGATTTCGCTGGGACTGAAGGCAGTTCTCTTGCTTATGATGGATCGGCGATTATCGTTACTCAAACCATTCGCAATCTTGATCGTATCCGAAATATCCTTAATCGCTACACGGATGTTAAACAGGTCGAGATCGAAGCTAAGTTTCTCGAAGTGCAAGAAGGCATCATTGAAGAGCTTGGCTTCGATTGGATGGTTAACACGCAGCGGTATCCATCCTCGCGCTATCCTGATGGACCTCCAGATGGGCATTTTGAAACAGGCGAGGTGTTCCAAAGCTCGCTGCGTAGCGTAGCCCAAGCGAATTCAGCGACTTTGGTTGGCAGTGATATCGTCATCGATGGCGAAGTTGTAGACAGCATTATTCCTCCTGATCTGCCGGGTTCTATCCCATTGGGAGTCGGTAGTGTGCCTTTTACTAATATTATCGGAAGTTTGGATACAATTGATTTGAATGTTGCGATTCGAGCGCTTTCTCAGGCTTCCGGATCCGATCTCCTCAGCGCTTCTAAAGTGACGGTTCTTTCAGGCAACGAAGCTGAGATTAACGTTAGCCAAGAGTTCCGTTATCCGACCCGCTACGGTGACACGGAAAGTAATGTCGGTACAGCAACAGGTTCGCTAGCTGGTGGCTCCGCTGGCGTGACCATTACGCCAGGTACGCCTGAAGATTTTGAAACGAAGAATATCGGGGTCCAGCTAGCCGTGACGCCAATCGTCGAAGAGGATGACTACAGTATCACGCTGGATATGAATCCTACGGTTACAGAGTTTGAAGGATTTGTTGAATACGGTGGACCCAGTATCGCCATATCGGGCAATCGGGTTGTTAAAGCTCCTCCTGGGTTCTTCCAGCCGATCTTTTCTGTACGGGAACTCTCTACAAAGGTTACTATTTGGGACGGAGCTACGGTTGTTATGGGCGGTCTTACGCGTGAAGATGTCATAACCGTTAAAGACAAGGTGCCATTCTTTGGAGACATTCCTTTGTTCGGGCGCTTTTTCCGCTCCGAAGGAGAGAGTTCCTCGAAACGAAATTTGCTTATCTTTGTATCGGCGAATCTGGTAAGTCCTGGCGGCTCCCCCAAGCGTCAGAGCCTGCGTGGCGTCCAGCCGGGCTCAATGTATCAGAATCCTACCATCGTCACTCCAGGCGGCAGCGAGTCGCGAGCTCAGTAGGATTACTTGAATCTTGAATGTCGAACAGGGAATTCTGAACACCGAAGTTTGGTTTCGAAATTCCTTGTTCGATCTTCTTCTTCGGAATTCAAAATCACCTATTTGTGATTTGAATTCCTACTCCTGATCGTGCGACTCTAGAAAATGGCAAAACACCTCCTCATCGACGGTTTCAATATGGCCTTTCGCGCCTACTATGCAGTGGCGGGTCTCTCTCGTTCCGACGGTTTTCCGACCAATGCCTTGTATGGTTGGATCGGATCTATGTGGAAGCTGTTGGATGATCAGAATCCAGACGAAGTCGTTGTCTTCTTCGATTTAGGAGGAGCCCAAGACAAGCTGGAGTTGCTTCCCGAATACAAAGCTAATCGTGGGGAAACCCCGGAGGATTTTGAAAAACAAGTCCCCGTTATCAAAAAGATCACTCAAGCTATGGGCTTTTCCTTGGTTGAGAAAGATGGCGTAGAGTCGGACGACCTGCTTGCCGCCTATGCCTTTCAGCTGTATCGAGAAAACAATAGCGATTCGATTCTGATCGTTAGCGCGGATAAGGATTTCGCCCAGTGCGTGAATGACCGTATCCATATGCTTTTGCCTCCACCGACTGCTAACCCCCGACTGGGCTGGCGCAATCTGGATCCTGAGGGAGTTGAGAAAAAATACGGAGTGCCGCCATCGATGATGGCTGACTATCTTTCATTGATTGGAGATACCTCGGATAATATCCCAGGTGTTCCTGGATGTGGGCCTAAAACGGCTTCGAAGTGGCTGCTTGAATACAAGACCATCGAAGGAATCCTGCAAAACGCCAGCGAGCTTAAGCCCGTTCGTTTCCAGAACATCGTTCCCGATATGGCCGAGCAATTGGAGATCAATCAGAAGATCATCGCGTTACATTTAGCTGATCCGCCCGAATCCGTTGCCGCAGGCGAACTCAACGTAAGCGCCCTGTTGTCCGTCCTAGAGGAGATGGAGATGAAAACCCACCTAAAAGAAGCCCAGAAACGCTACGCCCAAGGCGAGTTGGCTTTGTGAGGGTTTTTGATTGGCCGATGGATCTGGTAGACGGGTTATACTCGATCATATTTTACGATTTTGTCTGCCAGTTTTAGCCATGGCTGGCGTGAGCCATGCGTAGCCTACTAAAATGCTGATCGCCCGTGCTTCGCTCAAGAGCTACGCAGGGCATGCTTCGCCTGCGCTTCGTTCTGGCGAAGCATGGTGCCAAGGGGCAGATTTGAACTGCCGACCAAGAGCTTATGAGTCTCCTGCTCTACCACTGAGCTACCCTGGCAACCTTTAAGAGGCAGCAAAATCTGCCTCTTTTCAAAGTCAAGTCAAGCATGCATGCCATAGGTGCGGATGGGTCTAATTTACATTAGACTTACCCCTTCTACATTCGATTTTCGTTTCATCTAATTTATTGATGAGAAACTACTTGCCCTAAAATTCCTCATCGATGCTCAGTACCTCGCCTAGCAAGGCTCGCTTGTGCTCGACGTAGTTTTCAATCTGGTGGATCGCTTCTTTCGGACCATCTTCTTCTTCGAGCGCCTTTCTCTGTTTCTCAGCGTTGGCTTTGATTTCCGGCGATCTCTCGATTCGCTCGATTTTCGAAAGGAGCCTCTCTGGCCATTTTTCCTTTTTCGCCTTCAAGCCGCAACCGAGTCGAATCACCTCATCGCTAAAAAAGGCCTGGTCGCCGATGTGTGGAACTACCAGGTGAGGTTTGCCTGCGTACAAGACAGACGCTGTTGTTCCGGCTCCTCCGTGGTGGATTACCACTGAAGCATGTTGAAACAACTGATCATGCGACATGGGACCAATTTCCAAAATATTACTGGCTTCCTTGGGAATCTTGAAACCCGACCAGCCTGGTTGAATGATGAGTTTTCGTTCATTTGGCCAGTTAGCTAGCAGTCGCTTGATATAGCCGTCAGGATCTTCATACACCATGCTGCCAAAGGTGATGATTGGAACAAGTTGATCGCCTCTAAAATCCCGTATCCGTTTCTCCATTTCATCGCTTGTTGGAGATTGCCAGCGACAGTAGCCAGTGAATTGAAAACGAGGATTGAGCTTTATCTTCGGCCGCATCAATTCCGGCGAAACGGCAACCAAGACGAGCTCTGCCGGCTTGGAGAAGAAGTCTTTAACTGGTGGTAGACCCTTCTTTTTCAGTTTTCTCGATATTGTCTGATTGATCGCTGTATCGACAACAACATTACCGACCTTCCAGGCGAAGCGATTCCATCGCATCTGCACCCAGTTTGGAAACCCTCTCAGTCTTGGCAGTCCATGTGGAGGGTAGTAGCGTGATGGAACTGTGTTGTGAGCGAAGGCGTACGAAATAAACGGCACATCGTGGCGTTCCGCGATCGATCGATTCATGGGAAACAAATAGGACGACACCAAACAATCGGCTCCGTCGAGAGCATCTTCCATTCCATCGATTATCGATTCGAAGTGCGGGAATGCCGCTCGGTAGAGCTCTTTCAGTTGACTGACCGGGGACTTGAGCTTCTGGAGTTTCCCCATCCAGTAAGCCAGTTCGTCATGTGTCCAATTAGGTGGTATTTGGAAAAAGGGCACACCAGCATTTTCCACATCCTTTTTAAAGGGCTTGCTAGTCGCGAATCTTACGGTGTGCCCTGCTTCTTGCAAGGCTACGGATAGGCCGATGAGAGGAAAAATGTCACCCGTTGATCCATGCGAGGTGATAACGATGTTCATTTAACGGAATCTAAAAACCGGATATTAAAGATCAGCCAGCAGCTTTCTTACTTCGGCTTCCGGGGTCTCGTGGTGTTGGTCAATGGCAAGGTGTAAGGCATTTTCCAGTACTGTTTTTGCCTCTTCCTTGCGATCTAGGGCAAGCAAGCTTTTGCCTTTAAGAATCGCCGCTACCATCCATTCCCGATTTTTATTAAGGCAGATGTTCAGTGACTCGATGGCTTCCTCGTGCTTCCCCTCCTCGTGATAGGCTTGTCCTAAAGAAAAACGGAAGAGTTCATTGCCTGGATTTTTGGATACCAGTTCTTCGAACTTTGCTGATTTCATGAATTATGTCGTCAATGGCTAGTCATCAGTGGGATGCGTTCAAAACCTGTCAACTGCCTGCTGTTTACTGCCAACTTCATTCATGAATGCCTAGGGTCCTTCCTTTGTAAAGCGTCTGGTGTCACATCTATGTCACAAAATCGCTCTTCTCGATCGCTTTTGCTTATCCGTATAAACTTCGACTTAGGAAGGCTTTGCAAGAATTGGCGTCCATAAGATTTCTGAATCACGCGTGAATCGAGAATGGTAATCAGTCCCTTGTCGTCCTTCTTCCTAATAAGGCGTCCAATCCCTTGACGAAATTTTATCAAGGCTTCCGGCAGGTTTAATTCGGCGAATGGATTGCCCCCTTGTTCCTTAATGCGTTCCGACTTGGCCTCCGCTATGGGATGCGTGGGAACGTCGAAGGGAAGCCGGGTGACGACAACTTGGGAAAGGGCCGGACCTGGTACGTCAACTCCCGTCCAAAAACTATCTGTACCAAAGAGCACCCCATTCCCTGCTTTTCTAAATTCGCCAGCGATCTCTGATCGCGACAAACCTTCGCCTTGAGCGAAAAGGGGTCGGCCTTGTTTAAGAAATCCTCCTTCTAGGGCATCGAATGCTTTTCGCAATGTCGCGTAGCTTGTGAACAAGACAAGCGAGCCTCCTGACACTTTGGATACGCAAAACTGAATATAATCAATGATTTGACTAATTGCCAAGCTAGCATCCTGCGGAGACGGTAGCGGAATATCCGTTACAACATAAACGCGAGTGTTGTTCTCATAATCGAATGGCGAATCCTCCCTTAATGCGGTCTCTTTCTCTGCGCCGACTTTTCTCTGAAAGGGCTCCATCTGGCGCGCTATTGAAAGGGTGGCGCTGGTCAGCGTCACGGACACGTTTTTGCTAAACAACTCTTCGCGGAGATACGGAGCGATATTTATCGGAGCTGTCCGCATCGTCACGATCTGACCTTTGCGACCGCTTTTTTCCAGCCAGTGAACGTGATCGTCTTCCGCCAGCCCAATGAATCGGCGAATTCCTGCATAATATCCATGGATACGACTTCGATGATCCTTCAGCTCGTCATGCATGGGGCCGTCTTCGATCTTAGATAGAATCGTATCCAATAAGTCCACTACAGATTTCAGCGGAGCGTTAATGACAGGTTCGCACCAGTCTTCTTCGGAAATGCGGACGATAGGGCGTTTTTCCAGCAAAGTGGCTGCTAGATAGCCAAAGAATTCCTGGGCAGCCTCTTGGGCATCGATAATCGCCTTTAACTGATGGGCATTAGCCAGCTTTCGCACGAAGCCCGACTTTCGTTTCGGATTGAAAAGCGCTTTGAGTTGCCGATCCAGACCGTAGGAGCTGATGCGCGCTCCGAAATGCTCCGTCGCGATTTCTGCTGTGGTGTGGGCTTCGTCAACGACGAGATAATCATCTGGCAAAAGAATGCCTTTGGTGTCCGCTGCTAGACCCCCTGCGTTTAGCAAGGCAAACAGTAGGCTATGATTGACGATTACAATTTGAGCTTTGCGGATCTCCGCTTTTGCTCGCTGATAGTGGCAGGAATCAGGACTGCAATTTTTGCGGTTGCAGGCGGATCCGTCCGCGTTGACCGATTCCCAGACTTCCCAATTCGGCTCCGGGTTAAGTTCCTGTCGCAAGCCAGTCTTAGTAAACTGAGCCCAAGCCGCGATGCGCTGCAACTCCTCTTGTTCCTCGCTTGGGAAGAGCTCCTGGCCATTTTTCACAGCGTTGGTCAAACGAGTCGGGCAAAGGTAGTTTCCTTTGCCAACGAGCACTGCAGACTTGAAATCGAGATACTTGTTAAGCTCGGGAATGGCGGCGAACAGTTCACGGCAAATAGGGAGATCTTTTCGCTCGATCTGCTCTTGCAAGGCGATTGTATTTGAAGAGACGATACAAGGTCGCTGTGTCTCGACTGATCGAATGATCCCAGGCAATAGATAAGCTAGGCTTTTGCCGACCCCCGTTCCAGCCTCGAAGATCAGAGGCCGGTCGTCTGTCATGTATTGAGAAACCGCTAACGCCATCATTTCCTGTTGCGGACGGTATTCCAAGTCCATCGAAGCCTGGAGCCATCCACCCTCGCGAAAGACCTTGTTAATCAGATTGGGAAGATAGATCGCCGAAAGCGAACCTTCCTGGCCTTCGTTTGGAGAAATCATTTCTTGCTGCTAGCAGTATTCAGAATTCCCATTCTTTCCTATTTGCAAGCGATAAAGACGAAGTCGCCCTCTGCTACTGAGTCATAAAGTTCCAGCATTTCCTGATTGAGCAGCTGAACGCATCCACCGCTCGCGGGTTGCCCAATTTTATCTTCATGATTTGTGCCGTGTATATATATGTATCGCTTAAAACTGTCGCAGCCTTCCCCTTTGTTATGGCCAGGCTCCAATCCTTCCAGCCAAAGGATCCGCGTTGTGATAAGATTTTTGCTCTGTTCCTCTTCGCTGAGCTCCCAGTATTGTTTTCCAATGCTCACCCTGCCTTTGAAAACGGTTCCTAAGGGAGCGTTATCTCCAATTTTTCGAGCTACGCGGTGGAGTCCTTCTGGAGTACCACCTGAGTCTTGTATGCAAGAGGGCGGCTTTAAGCTCGTCGATACTCGATAGGATTTCGATTCTTCGTTCTCATTAACGAGGGCAAGCTTCTGGCGAGGTATCGAAACGAGGAGGCATCGCGCTGAAGGCTTGATCTTCAAGCTCTGAAGCCTATGCGTGTACGGCTGCAATAATTCCAAAGACATAAAATGAGCTACAAGGTTGGCATCGTAGGGGCGACGGGAGCCGTCGGCCAGGAGTTTATTAAGCTTCTGCAACGCAGACAATTTCCATTGTCTGAGCTGAAGCTTTTCGCTTCCAGTCGATCTGCGGGAAAACAGATCGAGGCTCTTGGCCGAACCTACACGGTGCAGGAAGCCAAAGCTTCGAGCTTCGGCGGTTTAGACTTCGTTTTGTTTAGCGCCAACGGCTCTCTTTCCAAGGAACTCTGTCCTGCCGCTGCGGCTGCGGGAGCGGTTGCCGTAGATAATAGTTCCGCTTTTCGATTGGATCCGCAGGTTCCTCTGGTTGTGCCCGAAATTAACGGCCATGTTGCCAAGAATCATAGGGGGATCATTGCCAATCCCAATTGCACGACGGCTGTGGCCATCATGGCAGCTTATCCTTTGCACAGGGCTTTCGGCCTGAAGCGCATGTTCACCTCAACTTACCAAGCGGTTAGCGGCACCGGCGCTGCGGCCATGCGGGAGCTGGAAGATCAGACGCGAGCTTGGGCTGCTGGTCAACCGCTCGAAAAGGAAGTCTATCCTTATCAAATCGCTTTCAATGCGCTTCCTCACGTGGATGTATTCCAGGAAAATGGATACACTAAGGAAGAGATGAAGATGTTGAACGAGAGCCGTAAGATCATGGCTTTGCCCGACTTGCAAGTTTCCTGCACTTGCGTTCGGATTCCGGTTATGCGCTCGCACTCCGTATCGGTGGATGCCGAGTTCGAGCGACCTGTATCCGTTGAAGAAGCGCAAGCAGCGATCCAAGCTGCCCCTGGAGTAGACTTGGTTGACGATCCAGAGAACAACGTCTATCCCATGCCGCTAGATTTTGCCGGCAAGGAAAATTGCGCCGTGGGTCGTATCCGAAAAAACATTGCGCTCGATAACGGACTGGCGTTTTGGGCGGTTGGCGATCAGCTCTGGAAGGGCGCTGCTTTGAATGCCTTGCAGATTATCGAGAGTTTGATCAAGTAGAGTTCTGCCTGTCAGTATGTCCTCCTCCTTCGCCAAGGCTACGGCGAGACATGTAGACATGCCGCTACTTTTTCGCAGCGGAACGTCTCAGACGTTTCGACTTTGCCAAGCTGCTTGGATCCTTGACCTGCTGGGCGATTAGCTTACCTTCGCTTCAAATGGAAGAGCTGTCCAAAGAGTCTGCCTCGAAAATTGCAGATGCCTTGTTGGCTGGAAAGACAATTGAGGCGATCAAGCTTTATCGTGAAGAAACGGGAACCGGACTCAAGGAAGCCAAAGATTACATTGAGAAACTGAAGCTAGAATTGAAGAAGGACCACCCTGACGCTTTCCCGGATAAGAAAGGCTGCGCAGGCGTACTCGTCTTTGGTTTAATCTCTTTCGGCATTTTAGGCGGCTTCTTGGCGGATCGTTGGGTTGGGTAAGTGGTTTGAGTGTTCGTTTATTGGAATGCTTTTCTCCTGTGCTTCGCTTAGAGTCACCTTGGGAAGAGAAAGGGGTGGCGTAGCCGCGCGTAGCCTTCTTAGACGTTCTTGCCCATGCTTCGCTTAAAGCTACGCAGGGCACGGCTTCGCCTGCACTTCGTTCCGGCGAAGCGTGGTGCGCGAGGAGGGACTCGAACCCCCGACCTACTGGGTGTAAACCAGTTGCTCTAACCAACTGAGCTACCCGCGCCTGGAAAAGGCTGGAAATAAGGATAAAATCAAGTCTCCTTGGCAAGGCAAATTTTCTCTACCTCCCGACCTCTAAGATTAGTGCGCTTTCTTCTTCTTGTTTCCCAGGGAAAGGAAACTTGCGCCTAAGCAATTCCTTCTTTGCATTCTGGCCGTCGGGTGACTATGTAACCCGGCTTTTAAGAAAACAACAGACTGATGAGACATACCATTTCCGTACTCGTTGAAAACAAGTTTGGCGTCCTAGCTCGTATTGCGGGTCTGTTCAGCGGACGCGGCTTTAACATCGACACGCTTAATGTCGCCCCCACCCACGATCCCGAAGTCTCTCGCATTACAGCTGTGGTGCGTGGCGATGATACGGTTTTGGACCAGATCACCAAGCAGCTTAATAAACTCATCAACGTTGTTGAAGTACATGATTTCAAGCGGGGCGAGGCTGTTTCCCGTGAGCTTATCATGGTTAAAGTGAAAGCCACATCTGAAAACCGCTCTGAAATCATCCAGATCTGCGAGCTTTTCAGAGCGAAGATCATCAATGTGCAACACAATGATCTTGTAGCCGAGCTTACTGGCGACGAAGGTAAAATCACAGCCTTCCTAAATCTAATCGAGAAGTTTGGCGTTCTCGAACTTGGCCGGACGGGGAACTTGGCCATGCAGCGCTAGGAAGCCTCTGCCTTCTTTGTGGGGAGGAGTGGTAGACTCTTTCTCTTTTAAAATTTGCCATGATAAAACCTGCCAAAGACTACGTTGTCGCAACCAGGAAGAGTCCTTTGGCCATGGCTCAAACCGAGTTGGCCATTCAGGCTCTTGAGGCTAAAATTCCTGGGGCTGGATTTCGTATCGAAAAAATGGTAACGACCGGTGACCGCCAAAAGGAGTGGTCGCTTGAACAGAAAGGCGGAAAGGGCCTATTCACCAAAGAGCTGGAGGATGCTTTGCTAGAAAAACGAGCGGATTTGGCTATTCATAGCGCCAAGGACTTACCTTCGGAGATGCCGACTGGTCTTACGATCGCAGGCTATCTTCCAAGGGAACAGGTTCACGATGTTCTCGTTATAAGAGAAGGCGTCGATGAACCGAAGGTTATTGCTACGGGTAGTCCACGTCGTCGCATACAGATTAGGTATCTGTATCCGAAAGCTGAATTTATTGAAATTCGAGGCAATGTGGATACGCGTCTAAAGAAGATAGCCAACGGAGATGCCGATGCCACCATTTTAGCTGCTGCTGGTCTTCGGCGGCTTGGCATTGATAGCTGGGAGGGGCTGGTTTTCAAGCCCCTGTCTTTGGACGAGTGTATTCCGGCAGTTGGGCAAGCTGCCGTAGCTTTGCAGTGTCGCAGTGAGGATGTGGATACGTTTAAGTTTGCCTTGCATGAAGAGACGGCACTGGCGGTGGACCTGGAGCGCGCTTTTCTCAAGCGTCTTGGCGGTGGTTGCCAGGTTGCATTTGCGGTCAATTATTCAGAAGGCGTTTTGCGTATCTATCACAAGCAATGCGGGAAAGAGCAAAGGAAATTGCCTCCAGAGTACGTGGCCGAACACTCCGACAAGATTGCCGAGAATCTAATCGAGCAGCTTGAGCTTAGCGATGGCTAAAGGTGTCATCTACCTCGTAGGAGCGGGTCCCGGAAATCCAGGGCTTCTTACTCTCCGAGCGAAAGAGCTTATCGAAAAAGCGGATACGTTGGTTTACGACTATCTCGTTCATCCCACCTTTCTCCAATTTGCCGGTCCCAATTGCGAAAGTATTTATGTTGGGAAGAAAGCTGGAAGGCATAGCGTGAGCCAAGAAGAAATCGAACGGCTTCTAGTTAATCATGCTATGCAGGGGAAAGCGGTTGTTCGGTTGAAGGGAGGAGATCCGTTTATTTTCGGGAGAGGGAGCGAAGAAGTGAGAGCTTTGCAAAAAGCCGGGGTTGATTTTGAGGTGGTTCCTGGGATCACTGCCGCCATTGGAGCTTCCGCTTACAGCGGGACGCCGCTTACCCAGCGGGGAGTGAATGCGACCTTGGTTATCGTTACTGGCCACGAGGATCCGGAAAAGGCCGAATCAATGATCGACTGGAAATCGCTCCCGCAAGAGAACGCTGCGATCTGCATCTATATGGGCGTATCCAAACTTCCAGGAATTATAGATGAACTCCTGGATGCTGGATTTGCTCAAGATACGCCTATTGCCTGCGTCGAGTGGGCCACTATGGGTCATCAACGCGTTTGTCGCGGGAAATTGGGTACGATTGTCGAATCTGTAAAATCGTTTAAACTGCAAGCCCCCTCAATTATCATCATTGGAGAAAATGCCGCTATGGGTGAAGAATTATCATGGTTTGAAAAAAAACCTTTGCAGGGTCGTCGACTGGTGGTGACGCGTAGTCAAGGCCAGGCCAGCGAACTGAGCCAAAAACTGGAACTGCTAGGAGCGGAAGTGATTGGGTTGCCGTTGATCGAAATCAGCAAGTCAATCGATCCTGAAACGCAGAAGGACGTTTTCGACGAGCTGGGAAGTTACGACTGGCTCGTCTTCTCAAGTCCGAATGGGGTCCGCTTTTTCTTTGAGGCTTTCTTTGAAACGTTTAACGATATTCGCTCCCTCGGCTTTATTAGGATCGCCGCTGTAGGTCAATCGACGGCAAAGGAAATCGAAAAGTTTTTTGTATCAGTAGAAGTAATACCCGAAGAGGCAAACGCTGATAGTCTAGCCGATGCTCTCGTGGAAACGGGCAGCATGGATAGCGCGAAAGTCCTGGTTGTAGCGGGAAATCTGGGACGAGAGACGCTTTACCGGCGATTGGACGAAGCTCGAGCCATTGTTGACAAATTCGTTGTCTACAAAACCGAGCCAACTGACCTTTCCGATCATCCATCCGCCAAGATGTTTCGTGAACAGGGTGCCGACGCTATTATATTCACCAGCTCGTCCGGCGTTAAGTCGTTTGTCGATCAAGTAGGCAGTCTCAAGTTGGAAGAGGGGGCTTTGCATCCTAAAACGATAAGTATTGGCCCTATCACTTCGGCCTCAATGCAGGAACAGGGAATGCCTGTAGACCTTCAAGCTAAAGAAGCCAGTTTGGATAGTCTCGTCGAAGGGATAATAAAGCGATTTGGAAAGGGGCAGTGAGACGTTTCTCTTTATTTTCGATCTCCATCTCCTTCTTCTATCTTTTCCGAGATGAAGAAATAGTTTGATTGAAGATGAGGAAGAAGATGGAAGATGGAGATTGATATGAAGATTCCCTACATCGATTTGAGCCGTTGGCATCAGAAATTGAAGCCTGAGCTTATGGAGGCATTTTCGCGAACCATCGACCACGGAGGCTTTTGCCTTGGCCGAGAAGTCGAGGCATTCGAAAAGACCTTTGCTCGAGAGATGGAGGCGGAGCGCTGCGTAGGAGTCGGTAGCGGAACAGAGGCTTTGCACCTAACGGCGCTGGCCCTCGACGTTGGCCCTGGCGACGAGGTGATTATTCCTTCTTTCACGTTTATCGCTTCGGCGTGGTTTGCTCAATACGTGGGGGCGAAAATCGTATTTGCCGACATCGATCCTGTTTCGTTTACTATCGATCCCAAGAGTATTGAAGCTTTAATTACGCCGAACACGAAAGCTATCGTGGCCGTGCATCTTTATGGTCAGCCGGCCGATCTCGATCCGATCATGGCTATTGCTGCACAACATGGAGTGAAAGTGGTAGAGGATGCGGCTCAAGCTTGCTTCGCTCAGTACAAGGACAAGCCAGTGGGGCTGGTCGGTGACGCCGGCACTTTTTCCTTCTATCCCTCGAAAGCCTTGGGAGCCTTGGGAGAAGGAGGGTGCGTCGTTTCCAAGCATAACAATGTGCTTGATCGTGTATCCGTTCTTCGGGTGCACGGTTCTAAGGAACGCTACTATTCGCATTTCGTTGGCTACAACAATCGAATGGAAGGATTGCAGGCTGCTTCTCTGAATGTCAAGCTGCCCAAGATTCGTGAAAAGATAGCTCGCCGTCAGGAAATAGCTCACCGGTATTTGGAAGGTATTGTCAACGAGGACGTGGAGCTTTTTCATCCAGTAGAGTGGGGGAAATCAATCTACAGCGTATTCACGATTATGCATCCTGAACGCGATCGCCTTCGGACTTGCTTAACGGAAAAAGGAGTTGGCACTGATATCGTTTATCCAGTGCCTTTGCATCGCCAACCTTGTTTTGCTCATTTGGGATATGCCCATGGCGACCTGCCTTTCTCAGACGCGGCGGCGGACAACAGCTTGAGCCTGCCGGTTTTCCCCGAGCTTGCCGACGATGAAGTCGATTATATTATTCAAGCCATAAACGATTTTAGCTAATCTTCCGAAGGTAATGATAAATGGGATACAATTTAAGGTTTGCGGATTAAAGACTCTAGTAGATGCTAGTTCGTCAGAGCAAGTGGGAGCGGATTTTCTCGGCTTCAATTTCTACGAGAAATCTCCTCGGTATATAAGTTTAGAAGATTACAAGAAAATTGCCGACAAACTACCGAAGCTTTCGCGCGTAGCTGTATCCGTTAATTCCGACCTGGATACGCTTAAGCGTTTTGACGAGGCTGGATTGGATTTTTTCCAAGTACACTTTAAGCAAGACGAAGACGGGATTGCCAGGGCAAAGGCTTGGTCTGAAACGGTCGGACGTGATCGACTGTGGCTCGCTCCAAAGATTGCGCCTCATGAGAGCTTCGATCTAGAGCTCCTCCAGTTTGCAGACACAATCCAGTGGGACGCGTTCAAAGAGGATGCCTATGGAGGAACGGGTAGGGTAAGCGATTGGGAGAGTTTTGGTAAACTCAAACAGCAGTATCCAGAAACGCGTTGGGTTCTGGCTGGAGGGCTGGGGCCTGAAAATCTGAAAGAGGCCTTTGAATCGACTGGCGCTCTGGTCTTCGATTTCAATAGCAAGGTAGAGCTCGCGCCTGGCCAAAAGGATCCTAAGGCTTTGCAAGCAGTCAAAGAGGGTTTAGGTTTGTTGCAAATTCTGTCGAAGTGAATTTTTGAATGGCAATCCACCTCAGCCATTATTTATTCTATTTTCTAATTTGCCCTTAATTGATCATGTTTCGTTTTCTTAAGTTCTTATTCGCCACAGCTTTGATAGCCAACGCTCACTTTGTGTCGGGTCAGGATGAAGCGGCGAACGCTACTGAGACAAAGCCCGAGGCTCCTCAGACTGATGGGGCTAATCGCATTGTTTCGGGTACAAAGATCTACGACGCCCAAACCATTCGTGATCTCTATCGTGATCTTAAGGCTCAAAACGAGAAGCGAGCCGAAGATTTGCCGCCGCATCTCAGCAGCGAAAACATGGATCTGGTGGAGCTGAAACCTTTTCAGGTAGAAGGAGATGATCTTTCCAACTACAAAGCCCTCGTAGAAAAGCTGCAGCCAAAGGAGAGACCACGTTTGGCTCGCCTTGCTGAATTTGATCCTAAGGCGGCTTACGACATTCAAGTCACTGCTCGAAATCAGGACGAGTTCTTTGGCGGTCGTTATGATCAAGCTCGCACCGCTGGAGCTGGTTCGACGGCCGACTTTAATCAGACTCAACTATCCGATGCTTTAGGAGCTACGATGAAGAAGCTCCGCAAGATTTTCGGGGCTCGTGATCCTGAAGAATAGAGGAACTCAAAGGCTTCAAGGATTTGAAAGAACCTCCCGTCCGAGGTTCTTTTTTTTACGTCTGCGGTTTGGCGATCAATATAAGCGCGGATCAATTTTGAAGCGCCTGGGTCTGATGTTTTCGGTTCTTCTTATCTCAACCCAAGCCCTCTCCCGTCTTGATTTCTCGGACTATCTCTTCTCTTGTACTTGTCTTAGCCTCTTTGTTGGTTTCTGGAATTCACGGTCAGGCGAATGACTCGGAGAAGCCGGTTGAAAAAACAGAAAAGGAAAAGCCATCG
Source organism: Opitutaceae bacterium (assembly GCA_028281165.1). Taxonomy (GTDB): domain Bacteria; phylum Verrucomicrobiota; class Verrucomicrobiia; order Opitutales; family Opitutaceae; genus JANQRT01. Next base: position 42,524 of record JANQKI010000010.1, read on the forward strand.
GCCAGAATTACGAGAGGGACTCGGCTTTTCGATGCTCAACAGGTGAATGAGCTCTTTGAAAAAACAAGGAGAGAGAATGCCGAAAGAGCTAAAAACGCTCCGGTTCATTTGAATCCAGAGGAATTGGAGCTCTACAATCTCAGCCCGTTTCGGGTGAAAGCTGATGAGGCGGATGAAGTCACCCGGCGCATTAAAGAAAGACTGGATCCTGACTACCGGGAGAAGCGACTTGAAGCCATTAAGCGGCTGGACCCTCAGGCTTACTACAATATGAAGCTATCGCAGCGGAACGAAGAAGTCTTTTTCAGAGGCGAGCGGGACTTGGCTCGCCCTGAAGGAGCCCCCATTGTCGAAACATTTACCGACAAGCAAATGCTTGAGGCTTTGGAGAACACCACGAAATTCCTCAAAAAAGTTTTCGGCGGGAGAACGCGCGATGACGAGCGTTGAGGCTATCGCTTAAAACGGAAGTTTCCCCTTCAGTTTGCTGAGATCCTCGAGGTCCATTCCGTCTGGCAGTTGCGGCATGCCTCCGCCTCCCTGAGCCTGCATTTGCTTCATCATCTTTTTCATTTTTCCGCCACCTCGCATCTTTTTCATCATTTTCTTCATCTGCATGTGCTGCTTGATGAGCTGATTGACCTCGCTCAGGCGGACACCCGAACCCTTGGCAATGCGATTGCGGCGGCTGGCGTTGAGTAGGTTTGGTTTGCGTCGCTCGTCTAAAGTCATGGAGAGAATGATGGCCTCGGATCGTTTCATTTGGTTTTCCGCCTTATCGTCCAACTTCATTCCATTCATGCCCGGCATTAAACTCATCAGTGATTGCATCGAGCCCATTTTCTTAACCTGGCGGAATTGATTGAGCATGTCCTCGAAATTGAAGTCAGCCTGCATCATGCGGCTGGCCATCTTCTCCGCCTCATCCTGGTCGATGGTTTCCTGAGCCTTTTCGACCAGCGAAACCACATCGCCCATGCCCAGTATTCGAGAAGCCATGCGGTCGGGATGAAAGAGGTCGAAATCGTCCAGCTTTTCGCCCGTCCCCGCGAATTTGATGGGCACATTCGTAATAGCCTTCATCGACAGAGCCGCTCCGCCGCGAGCGTCGCCATCTAGTTTGGTCATGGCGATACCTGTCAGCTCGACAGCTTCATTGAAGGCTTTGGCGACGTTTACTGCTTCCTGGCCAATGGCTCCATCGGCGACCAGGATTACTTCATCCGGCTCGATACGACGCTTCAGTTCTTTGATTTCTTCGATCAGAGCTTCGTCGATTTGGAGTCTGCCTGCGGTATCGAAAATAATAACGTCGCTACCTTGGCCCAAAGCCTGGGATAGCCCTACCTCCCCAATGAACGGAACGTCTTTCGTTTCGCGGTTGGCGTAGACGGGCACCTCCACTTGAGACGCGACGGTTTCTAGCTGATCAATAGCTGCGGGTCGATATACGTCGCAGGCAACCAGGAACGGTTTGCGATCCTGCTTTTTCAAGTACTTGGCTAGCTTGCCGGAGGTAGTCGTTTTTCCGCCACCCTGAAGACCCACCATCATGATTTTCAGCGGTTTGTTTTCTGAAAGCTCGGTGGCTCCCTCGCCCAGAAGTTCAACAAGTTCATCACTGATGATCTTGATGATCTGCTGGCCGGGCGTGACTGATTTGAGAACTTCCTGGCCAACGCATTTTTCCTGGATCTTCGTGACAAACTCGCGAGCGACTTTGAAATGCACGTCGGCTGAAAGCAGGGCCGCTCGCACCTCCTTCAGGGCTTCTGCCATGTTTTCTTCGCTCAGCTTCGCCGTTCCGCGAAGATTGCGCATGGCTTGAGTCAGCTTATCGGTAAGGCTTTCGAACATGATCCCACTACTTTGCTGGTTTGTTTCGAGGCGTAAAGTCTCTCCTCTTCTTTTTGCATTTAGTGGCCAATTTGGCTTCCGATTTCGAACTGGCATTTCTTGAGGAAACGCGCATCTTGCCGCTCATCATGAACGAGGTATTCAAGCTGTTAGCCGAAGGCGAACGTCTCAATGAAAGCCAAATGGCCGATGTTCTCGGCTTGTCGGTTGAGGAGGTCGAGGCGCAGATGGCCGCGTTACAAGAGAAGGGTGTCCTTCTTGGTTGGATACCGATTTTAAATCCCAGCGTGGAGCAGGAACATGCTGTGCGAGCTGCCATTGAAGTGAAGCTCACCCCAGAGCGTGGTGGCGGTTTCAATCGCCTGGCGAACCGCATTAGTCGTTTTGACGAAGTCGAGTCCTGTTACCTTATGTCGGGAGCTTACGATCTGTTGGTAGTCGTTAAAGAGGCATCTCTGCATAAGGTCGCACAATTTGTAGCCGAACGTTTGTCGACGATCGAAGGAGTCCTTTCAACGGCGACCCACTTCATGCTACGAGCCTACAAGGAACAGGGCTACATGATTGAGCAGCCAGCCGAAGACAAAGATCGGCTAGACGTAACGCCTTAAGATTCAACGCTAGCTGTCGGTTTCTCCTCATGTCATCTCTGCCAAAGAAGTGACTCTTTTCATACACTATTTCCTAATTTCTACTTCTTAATTCTAAACTCAACCTATCATGTCCCAGGATCATAGCAGATACATAGCTCGCCATGTAATCGGACTCCCGCGTTCGGGAATTCGCGATTTCTTCGAGTTGGTAG
>JANQKI010000027.1 GCA_028281165.1 Opitutaceae bacterium
TTTCCGTAATGTGAATACATAGTTCAGAATTCGCTTCTTGTCCGAACGCATCAGATCTTTGAGCGCCCAGCCCACGCCCTTTTGTACCAAGTCTTCAGGGGCGTGCTTTAGATTTTCGCACATCTTCAGAGCAAAATCGTTGAATAGGCCTGATTTGGCAACCTTGCGGGTGAAAAGGACCACACTCGTTCGCCTCAGCCACATGTCTTTATCCCGATTCCATTTTTCCACCAGCTCGAGAAAAGGTTCTGGATGATTGAACAGGACATCCCGGAGCAAAGAGCCGGTAAATCCATCCACTTTGCTCCAGCCGTGCAGGCGTCGTATCATTCGATCCAATTCGCTGAAACGCTCTGGCGAATAGTAGTCGGAGCGCGGCTCAAGAATAAAGAGACCAAAGGTTTGTTGCTCTCCAAAGCCAGAACGAATCAATCGATCCGCTAACTTGATTTGGTCCTTCAGCTCAAGCTGCCGAATGTCGGAGCGATGCTTTTTGAAAATCTCCTTCAAGGCTGGCATGCGAACCCCGTAGGCTTTGTAGCGAGGATCCGATTCATCGGCATCGGCTCTGTAAGGACTAGATCTGCCAGCCTCTTCGAGGTCTCGAACGATTTGATCGTTTAAGTCGTTTATATCGCTCATACTCTTTTCAGAAAAAGCAATGCTAAGCGGCGAGTTTTAGCGAATCCATCTCCAAGTCCCGGTTAAGATTCGTTTTCCTCTCGTTCTTCGAAGACTTCTTTAGCAGCGAACAATCCGTTCAGAGCGGCAGGGAAACCGGCGTAAACAGCCATTTGCATAATGACTTCCACTACTTCTTGTTTTGTACAACCTACGTTGAATGCGCCGTGAATATGTACTTTTAGTTGAGGAGTAGCATTTCCCAGCGCCGTCAATGCGGCAACGACCGCTATTTCTCGTGACTTTAAGTCCAAGCCTGGACGAGAGTATATATCTCCGAATGGAAATTCGATAAGCAGATCGGCAAAATCAGGCGCGATATCCTTGAGACTCTCAATCACTCGTTCGCCCGCCTCGCCATCCACTTCTTTAAGTTTCTCCCAACCTTTTTTATAACGATCACTTTTATTCATTTTCCAGTTAGCCTTTGGTTCCATTTTCAATTTCCAAAATCGCCTCGATTTCGACAGGAATCTGATCGGGAGTAGCTGCGACTCCAACCGATGTTCGAGCATGGCTAGCCGCATCTCCAAAAATATCGCAAAGTAGGTCAGAGCACGCATCCATTACTTTAGGATGTTCTGAAAACTCAGGTGTTGAGTTTACATATCCATTGAGTTTCAAGAATTTGGATACATGGTCTAAGCTTCCCAATTCTTTTTCGACTACTGCAAGAATAGCTAAAGTGGTGCTTCTTGCAAACTCTTGAGCCTGGTCGAGCGTTACTTCTCGACCAACTTTTCCTCTGTATGAGCCGACTCCTTTCCCTGCTAGGAACAGTAGATTACCTGAACGCGTAGCATGTATGTAGCTACCGGAAGTCGGAGATAATGCCGGTAGCTTGATTCCCAGCCTAACTATGTTTTCAGTCGGGGTCACTTTTTTGTCTGGCAATTCCAACATAGCCAGACTCGCTCAGCGCAACACGAAAAATTTTACAACTTCTGATTGTCTTATCAAAATTGAAGACTGCTCTACGTTTCGCCTCAGTTGTGCTTTGGGATCCTTTACCTTTGATGTTGCCTATGTATCCAAATAGCCAATTCATGTTTTGAGTTAGCCTCTTTGACCGGATGTCGGCCTGATAGATTGGAATATGGAATCTTCATCCACATTTTCAATACTGCTTAACGCTTTGATCTGCTGTGATGCTTCTTCCGTAACTTCATTAAAAAGCGACAGCGTTTCGGAAGGAAATTCTGGGGTAGCTTCGGCTTCTATCTTAAATAGCTGTATCTCGTTTAGCAGATTGTTTATTACATGCTGACTCGATGTGAGCATTGCCTTGTAGATTTTAATCTTCTCCGCTTCCAGTTCATGTTCTTTCTGGTTTTTGACCAAATTGACGATGAGAAAAATGGAAAAAACAAATAGCGGAATGATAATTTCATCCAATTCAAAGTCTTCAAACAACCACAAGAAATTAGCAAGCGCCTCAAAGGCATCGACTTCAAAAACAAGTATGCACAGGAGACTAATGAGCGATACTGCAAATCCCCAAAGCGTTATTTTGTATTTAGTTATTTTAGAAGCCATAGAACATAATAGCCCACCGAGTCCTTTATTGTTGTTCGAGTTGCCAGTTAATCGTGAAGGAGCGAAAATGCTTTGATCGCGTATTTTCGCTATGTGGTAATTGAGATTTCTAGGGTAGTGAATTCGTTTCTCTATCTCTGACAAGAAATATTACCTAGCTAATCCTCATTTACTCACAGTTTACCTTATCAGCCAACTAATCGACGGATTTTTTGCCAAGATGCATCTGGAGCAGCTCTCGAAAATCCTCGGCAGTTGGCATCCTCGGGTTAGTCAGACGGCAGTGGTCGGCTTCGCAAAGCGGTATCAGCTTTTCAATGTCGTCATCAGTTGTGATGTTGAAGCTCTCCAGAGTCGAAGGGATGTTGAGCTCCGTATTGAGTTGGCGGATATGTTCGATGAAGGCGTCCGCGCATTCGTCGTCGGTTTTCGATTCGACAGGAATGGATACGGCCTGAGCGAGCTGCCTGAAGCGGGGAAGGCAGCTTTGGCGATTGAATTCAAGGCAAGCGGGCAGGAGCAGAGCGTTGAGCGTTCCATGGTGTCCACCGAAAAGGGCTCCCACGGCATGCGAGATGGAGTGGACGATGCCCAAGCCTTTGGCGAAGCCCATGCCGCCCATCATGGCTGAGGCCATGACATTGGCGCGGGCTTCTAGATTCGATCCGTCTTGGTAGACCGTTAGCAAAGAGGCGTGATTGAGGCGCATGCCCTCTAGGGCGATACCCGAAATGACGGGATTGAATTTGGGCGAAATGTATTCTTCCACGCAGTGGGTGAAGGCATCCATACCAGTTCCTGCAGTTAGGAAAGGCGGCAAGCCAAGAGTCAGTCCAGGATCGCAGATCGAGATGGAGGAGAAAAGTCGTTCGCCCACCACGGCTATTTTGATGCCGTTCGTTTCTTCGATGAGCATGGTGCCGCGAGCCACCTCACTGCCGGTTCCCGCTGTGGTGGGGATGGCGATCATGGGCGGAATAGGCTCCGTCATCTTAAGCCAACCTTGGTTTAGGATGCCGTAATCATTGAGCGGCCCCTCATGATGAGCTTTTAAGCGAATGCCCTTGGCTCCATCAATGGCGCTGCCACCTCCGATGCCGATGATACCGTCGCAGCCTTGAGCGTGGTAGACTTCGATTCCGGCTTGCACGTTGGCTTCTGTCGGATTCGGATCGACATCTGAGAAAATGGATACGCTGGCTGACAAGTTCGCCTTTCTGATAATCTCGTCCAGCAAGCCACAATCGACCAAACCTTGATCGGTGACGATGAGGGGCTTCTCGACCTTCAGGTTCGACAAGCAATCATTCAGCGAAGCGATAGCCCCCGCCCCAAAGTTCACATTGTTAGGAAAAGCGAATGTATCCATAAAATGAGTTTGTTAACCACAGATGACACAGATGGGCACGGATATTTTAATGATATAAGATTAGGAAACTTTTATAAAAGGTAATGAGGGCATTTATTCCATCAGCTTCTTCTTTTTCTAAATCATCTGTGTACATCCGTGTGATCCGTGGTTTCAAAATCCATCCTAACCTCGGCCGACGAAGGGCATTTTGGTGGCCATGACGGTGATGGTGAGCACGTTGGCTTCGAGGGGGAGGTTAGCCATGTAGACGACAGCGTTGGCTACGTTTTCCGCGTCCATGGTGGGCTCTATGTCAATGGAGCCATCTGCCTGTGGGACGCCGTCTTTCATGCCGGAAGTCATTTCGGTCAGGGCGTTGCCGATATCGATTTGCCCGCAGGCGATGTTGTACTTTCTGCCGTCGAGCGCGGTGGACTTGGTCAAACCAGTAATGGCATGCTTGGTGGAGGTGTAGGGCGCGGAATTGGGGCGTGGCGTCTGTGCTGAAATGGAGCCGTTGTTGATGATGCGGCCGCCCTGAGGGTCTTGTTCCTTCATCAAGCGAAAGGCTCCTTGAGTACAGAGAAAGGCTCCCGTTAGGTTGATATCCACCGTGGCTTTCCAGTCAGCGTATTCAATATCTTCCAACAAACCTTTGGGACCGAAGGTACCGGCGTTATTGAAAAGCAAGTCAAGTCGACCGAAGGTTTCCTTGGTTTTGGCGAAAAGGGCATCGACGCTTTCCGGATCGGTCAAATCGCTGGGCACGACCAGTGCGCTGGCTCCCGACTCGCGAGCTTCATCGGCTACCGCTTCCAATGGCTCCGGGCGTCGACCGGCCAGCACTACGGAAAAATAGTCGCGAGCCAAGGCCAGTGTAACGCTTTTTCCAATACCAGATCCAGCTCCGGTGATTAAGGCAATTCTTCTATCAGCGCTCATAGTTTTGGGGATTTAAGATACACTAGCTCACGAAGCGCGCGAAGCTGGGCGAAGGCAAATCTTTATCCGGTCTGGATGAATTCATTTAATTATAAGTTCTAGACTTGCCGGTAGGCCTGCGCTTGTCTGAGGGTTACTGATAATTTCGCTTTTCCTGCAGCGGTAATCGCTGGGAAAACGACTTCTGGGGAGAAGGATAATCAATGATCATACATCTGGATGCAGATGCGTTTTTCGCATCGGTAGAACAGGCTGCTGACCCGTGGCTGCGGGGAAAGCCGATCGCGGTCGGCGGAGAGCGGCGTGGCGTCGTCACGAGCGCTAGCTACGAGGCTCGGGCGATGGGTGTCTACACGCCGATGCCAACCCTGCGAGCCCGTAAAGTCTGTCCCAAGCTGATTGTCGTTCCGGGCAATTTCGAGCTATACGAGCAATTCTCCCGTTTCATGTTTTCCTACGCCTACGACTTCACGCCGCTGGTGGAAAAGACATCGGTGGACGAAGGCTACTTCGATCTTACTCCGAACCGCCAGAAGCGAGCGATGGATGTGGCTAAGACCATCCGCAAGGCGATTCACGACTCGCTCAAGCTTCCGATTTCCGAAGGCATTGCTTCCAGCAAACTAGTGTCGCAAGTCGCCTCAAAACTCCGCAAGCCGAAGGGGCTGGTCGAGGTGCCTCGAGGCCAGGAGCGTTCCTTTCTGCAGCCGTTGCCAGTTAAGTGGCTGCCTGGAGTAGGGCCGAAACTCAATGTCGAGCTTAACGCGGCGGGTTTTCGCGAGATCGGTCAACTGGCTCTCACGCCGCCGGACGAGTTGGCCCTCTTTGCCGGATCCTTCGCTCCGCGTCTGGCTCAATTCGCTCGCGGCGAAGACGAGCGTCCGGTCGATCCGGGTCACGAGGAAGCCAAGTCCTACGGGCATCAGGAAACCTTTGACGAAGACACGACGAATCAGGCCTTTATCTTGGCCAAACTGAGGCAGACAGCGGATGGGCTTATGGTCAAGGTTCGTAACGACGCCAAAAGCATCCGCACTGTGTCGCTGAAAATTCGATACAACGATATGGATGAAGTCCAGCGTAGCTACAGCTTTCGCGAGCCAACCGATCTGGAAAGCGATATCTATCCGCTCCTGCCGACGCTTCTGAAGCAAGCCTGGGAGCGACGCGTGAGCTTGCGGCTAGTCGCTCTGCGTTTCTCCAATATTTACCAAGCCTTGCCGCAGGAATTCGATTTTGGAATGCCGGAACTGAATCGAGGCGCGCGTCAACGACTTTCCAATGCCGTAGACGATCTGCAACGCAAAGGTCTGCCTATCATGCATGGTCACGATTTCTGGCTTAAACGATACGAAGAAAATCGTCGCGAAAAAGAAAAACGCAAGACGAAGCGACGTATCCGAAAATCGGTGATAGCGAGAAAGAATAGAGAGGCTTGTTCTCAAGCCTCCCTGCCTGTTTCGAACAATATGGATGAGTCGATGGCAGCTGAAGCTCCCGCTCCCTACAGAAACGCGTCCAAAAAACGGAAAGCCGTGCACAGCGATCGGATGGGCGAGGCGAAGACCACGACATCGAACCAGCGAACCAGGCGAAGTCGGAACGGATTCTTCCCGCTCAATATTAAGAGCTGTTTTAGCTTCAATGATTCGCTGCTGACGCCAGAGCGAATTGTCGAGCTAGCATCGTATTATGATTATGAGTACATAGCCATAACGGATCCGAATTTGCACGGAGCGGTGGCTTTAGCCCAAGCGGCTAGCAAGGCAGGCGTGAAGTCGATCGTCGGGGCGGAGCTGATGATTCAGAAAGGAGCAAGCGAGCCTCCGCTGCAGATAAACGCCTACGTGGAGAACGCTCAAGGCTATGAGCATCTATGCCGGATGCTGTCGGAGGAGAAAATCGACTACGCGTTTTACCAAGACCATCGAGAAGGGCTCTACACTGTTTCAATGAATGAAGAGGCGACGATGTCGCTTCCAGAAACTCGATACGAACGACATGCGGACCGGCATAAGTATGAGATCTTGCAGAGCATGCGAACGCTTTCGCTAGCCGGGCAGGCTCATCCTGACAAGCGTCGAGGGGATTTCCATTTCCCGAGTCCAAGCGAGATGAAGGAAAGGTTGGAGAAAGAGGATTTGCGGGTGTTGCACGAAATCGCGGATCGCTGCGAATTCGTCTATCAGTTCGGCGGCAAGCTGCAGTATCCGCCGTATCGGCCCAGAGACAACAGCTCGCCTCGGGAATTTCTAGCCAAACTGACATGGGAAGGCTTCGAAAAATTTTACGACAAGAGAAGGCCATTCCAAGGGAAGTATTCGAATATTAAGGACAAGGTTCAGGATGAGCTGGATATCATTGGCGAAGTAGGCTACGAAGAGTATTTTTTGATCGTTTGGGATCTGCTGCAGGACTGTAGAGAAAAGGGTTGGGAATGGGTCATGCGTGGGAGCGCAGGGGATTCCTATGTCTGTTATTGTCTGGGCTTTAGCGATTTCGAGCCAGTTCGTTTCGAGCTGTATTCGCAGCGCTTTCTCAATCGGGAGCGTATGAAGCTCAACAAGCTGCCGGACATCGATCTCGATTTCGCTTACGATCAGAGAGATGAGGTGATGCAGCACATGCTGGCCAAATACGATTCGGAACATGCCGCTTTGGTAGGAGGTTTTAGCATGTATCGCTATCGTTCAGCCGTTGCCGAGATCGCTAAAACGCTAGGCGTATCGGAATGGCAGATACGTCGTTTTACGGAGCGCATGCCTAGCGGGGGAAACTTTTCCACCATCAAAAAAAGCATTGTTGGACGAGTGGAGTGTCGCGATCTTCCGGTTAGCGAAGAGCCCTACAAGACGGCTATCGAGCTAGCGGGTATGTTGGACGGCTTGCCGCGACACCCCAAGGCCCATCCTTGCGGTGTCGTGCTTTCCGGTGTGCCGATCAAGGGACTGGTCCCTGTGTTTCAAACGGCCAAGGGCTATCCAGCGACTCAGATGGATATGGATGGAGTGGAGGATCTGGGACTGGTCAAATTCGACATTCTCGGTCAAGCTGGGTTGGCCGTTATGCGTGATGCGACTGTTGTCGCGCAGCGACTGACGGCTTTGCCGTCGTCAAGTGGTCCTGCGGACCGTCATTTTCATCCTTCGGATGGTCATTTGTGGTTATGTGACCCTTCGGGTCGTTACTCGTCAAACAACGGCCTGAAAGGCCAAATGACTATGAATGACGGTCCGCAGGACCATAATGTCGCGCCAGAGGCGCAAACCAACGCAACATCTCCGATGTTGCTTACCGGTAGCGATATGGAGCCGTGGGAGGATCAGAAGGTTTGGGAAATGATTCGGTCCGGGAGGGCTCGTGGCGTGCATCATATCGAGAGTCCAGCCATGACCTCGCTGTGCAGTATGTGCGGTGTGAAGGATATCAATGTCCTGATTGCCATCGTTTCGGTAGTACGTCCGGGAGCGGCCAACCAGCTACGCAAGCTTGAGTTTTCACGACGCTGTCAAGGACTGTCGGAGACGGATTACGTACACGAATCGCTCGAAGGCATCATGAAAACGACCTTTGGCGTGATGGCTTATGAGGAGCATGTGCTGGAGATTTGCGAAGCCTTTGCGGCGATTCCACCTGGAGAATCGGATCGCTTGAGGCGAGCCTTGGCCAAGGAAAATCAGGAGGATGTGGATAAATTTTTTCCTGATTTTGAGTGCTATGCCAAGCAGCTAGCGAGAAAGGATGAAGAGATAGTGAAGGTATGGGAGCTTTTGACAGGATTTTTTGGATACGCCTTTTGTCGCTCTCACAGCACGGCTTACGCCATGCAGGCTTATAAGGCGGCGTGGTTTAAAATGCATCATCCGGCGGCTTTCATGTCGCAAGTGCTCACGCATGGGAAGGGTTTTTATTCGCGTTTCTTCTATACCTTGGAGTGCCGACGTCTGGGATTGGATCTGTGTAGTCCTTGCGTGAACGCATCGCGACGCGAACAATTTATACTGGCATCCGGAAAATCGATACGAGTGCCGCTAGGTCAGATCATGGGATTGACGACGAAAACCTTGGATCGTTGGGAAGGGGAGCGGGTGAAAAGCGCATTCACGTCGCTGAGCGATTTTCATTTTCGAGTGATGGCTGAAGCGGAGGAGGTCTTGTTGCTGATTCGAGCGGGGGCATTTGATCGTTTAGATCAGTCGCGTACTCGTCTGTTCTGGGAGGCTCGACGACTGTTTCGTTGGTCGGATCATCGAGGGGGAAATTGGCTTTTCCACTCGTCGAACGAGATGGCGAGAGGTCTGCCGGATCATTTGGAGGAGCCTGATTTGCAGGAGCGACTGAGCAATGAGATGGAGCTTTTTGGATACACGATTACGAAGCATCCGCTGGATTTGCATCCTGATATCGATTGGGATGTCTATACGCCCATTAGCGATTTGCTGCGTCATGTCGGGAAAAAGGTTCGCGTGTGCGGCTTTGTAGTGCAAACGCGCTTGCACAATCAAATCAATGGAGAGCCCATGAAGTTTTTGTCGATCGCCGATTATTGGGGAATCACTGAAACGGAAATGTTTTCCGAGGCGTATAAGAAATACGGTGACGCTACAGTGCGCTATCCTGTTTTAGAAGCAGTGGGAACGGTGGAAAGCTTCGAAAACGGCCTAGGCTGCACGCTACACATAGAAAAGATCTGCCAGCCGAGAAAGAAGGATGTTTATGAATTAGCGCGATTAAATTGAATAGGTTTTAACCACAGATTGCGCAGATGGACACAGATTAATTTCAATAAGAAAATTAAAGAGGTTTCGAAGATTTGCTTTGATTAATTCGAGTATTGGAAATGTCTAAGGACCCGAGGAATTTCTAAATCAAATCTGTGTTTATCCGTGTAATCTGTGGTTAGTTTTCCACCGTTTCACAGGAATGTGGATGACGTATTTTTCTTGGTATTCGTCCTCTTGGAAAAAATCTTGGATAGGGTAGGCTGTAGGCTTTTCTTTGATACTTTCGAATTCTTCAGTTAAGTCGCCTCCTTTAAGGTAAAGCACGCCGTTGGTTAACGCATTGAACGAAGAACGTTTCACTTTCTTTCGTATCCAATTCATGAATTTGGGAAGTTGGGTGACGGCTCTGGCTATGATGAAATCGAATTGGCGATCGACGTTCTCCGCTCGAATCTGTTCAGCCGTAGCGTTTTGCAGGTCAAGCTTCTCTACACAGTCTTGTACTATTTTGATTTTCTTGCCGATGGAATCGATGAGATGGAAACGGCAATCAGGGTAGAGAATAGCGAGAGGAATTCCAGGGAAGCCGCCACCTGTACCCACATCTAGGATACTCGTGTTTGATTTGAATTCAATGACTTTGGCTATGGCGAGCGAATGGAGAATATGACGATGGGCCAGGTTGTCGATATCGGTTCGAGCGATGAGGTTTATCTTCTGATTCCAGTCGATGATAAGCCCAGCAAAGGTTGCGAGTCGTTCCCGTTGTTTGGAAGAGAGTTCAGGAAAATAATCGAATACAATCTGAAGATCGGCAGACATTGGTGACCGGTATTCGGGATTAAAATGTGTTTGGCAAGAGGGAAGCGTTGACCATTTAATTTCTAGAGCTTCAAATTTTCCTATGAGTTCTGACGATTTGCCTAGATGCGCGTGGCCTATGGATGATCCTTTAATGATCGAGTATCATGACAAGGAGTGGGGAGTTCCGGTGCATGATGATCGAAAGTGGTTCGAGTTTATCGTTCTCGATGCGTTTCAAGCGGGGCTTTCTTGGAGGACAGTGCTGCACAAGCGTGAAGCGTTTCGCAAGGTTTTCCATAATTTCGAGCCTGAAAAAGTAGCCAAGATGACAGAGAAAGAACTCGAGCGAGCTCGACAAAATCCAGCCATCATTCGGAATCGATTGAAAATCTGGGGGTCGGTCAAAAACGCTAAAGCTTTTCTCAATCTACAAGAGCGTCATGGTTCGTTTGATACGTTTATTTGGTCATTCACTGACGGAAAGACCATCAACAATAAATGTAAAACGATGGATGATATTCCAGCCTCGACTCCGCTGTCGGATAAGATCAGCAAAGCCTTGAAGAAAGAAGGTATGACCTTCGTGGGTACGACCATTTGCTATGCTTTTCTGCAAGCAGGTGGAATAGTGAATGATCATCTGGTTAGTTGCTTCAGGCATAAGGAATGCGGGGGTTAGTGAATAGATTTTAGTCAAGCGAGTGTAGCGAGCGTTGACTTCAACTTTTAACACACGCGGCTTCGGCGCAGCGGAGGCCGTCGAGAGCGGCTGAGACGATGCCCCCGGCATAGCCGGCTCCTTCACCGCAAGGAAAGAATCCCTTTAGCTCAGGGTGCTCAAGGGTCTTCTCTTCCCTTGGGATACGAACGGGAGAACTGGTACGCGTTTCAAAGCCAATGAGGCAGGCCTCATTGGTCACGTAGCCATGCATCGATTTGCCGAAATGCTTCAAGCCAGCTCTTATTCTATCGGCTATATCTTCCGGCATTATTTCATGTAGTGGAACAGTGGATATGCCAGGAAAATAGCTTGTCTTGGGCAAGTCTTGCGAAAGTCGGTTTTCCAGGAAATCCATCACGCGTTGCGCAGGGGCTTTTTGCTTGCCGCCTCCTGATTGGGAGGCGAGTGTTTCCAGGGATTTTTGATAGGCGATGCCTGCTAAAACGCCATGTTCGCAAGCGAAACCCTGCGTATCCGCATTTTCGATCGTGACGACAAATCCGCTGTTGGCGAAAGGAGAATCCCTTCGAGCGAGCGACATGCCATTGACCACGACCTCGTCGTTTTCAGTGGCTGCGGGTACAATGAATCCGCCGGGACACATGCAGAATGAATAGACCCCGCGATTTTCTACAGTCGTAGCTAGGCGATAGCTAGCTGCAGGCAAGGCGCGTGGGCGTTGCGTGTCACGAGAATAATGATACTGAATGCTATCGATGAGGGGCTGTGGATGCTCGATGCGAACGCCCATAGCGAAGGTCTTTTGCTCAAGAAGGAGATTTTCAGAATGGAGTAGCTTGAAGATATCACGAGCGCTATGCCCAGTTGCAAGAATCACTGCATCGCCGCTGTAT
>JANQKI010000043.1 GCA_028281165.1 Opitutaceae bacterium
TCTAGTTATTCTCTGGCTTAAATCGAGTCAGAGCCGTTTGAGCTAGCGAAGCGATCGACTCTAGGTTTTTCTGCAGACGCTCCAGCTCCTTATCTTCGAACATGCTTGAGAACGTTTCTATTTTCTCTACTCGGGTCACTGCTTTCGCTTGCAATTGCTGAGCCGTTAGATGCGAGCTTGGTTTTGGGGTTTGGATGTTTTTTTGCGAATGATAGATGCTGTTTATTCGCGAGGCGCTGAAGTGTGGATTCGGGTTAATGCTATCCATGAAAACGGGTCGATCGAAGGTAAGGTTGGTCGATGAGTAATAATTTTCCAGCGCTAGGTACTCCAGCGTAGGAAAAGATGAAGCCAAGAACGTAAGCCTTTACAATTCTAGGATCATAAAGGGAACCGATTCTTCTCATAATGCAAACGCTTTCCGGCCGAATAGAGGATATACTCTATGCCTAATGACAGGGCGCTCTATGGAGAAATTAAAGACGTAGTCTCTGTTGGTCGATTTTGGTCTTAGTCGATCTCTGACTATTCCCGCCATGAACAAGCAACTACTCGAAATTCCCATCGGTCCTGAATTAGACGCCACCTTGGAACGTTTAAGCCGTCTCTTTGAGAAGCCTCGCGAGGAGCTTGTAAGCATGCTCTTAGAGGAGGCGGCTTTTGCCATTGAGGATACTTTCGATAGAAGCGGCCAACTGTGGGATTCCGTACGTTTCGAATATATCCATGGAGGTAGAAGGGCTCTCAAACGGAATGAGTTTGAAGACGCTATCGACGAAATATTACGTCGCGTATCCGAGTCGGATGATTCCTAGCGGATTAGGACCAATTCTAAAACGCTTTTAGCAATTCGCAGGCAGCTAAGGACTCCTGTCTGTTTCAGGGATTGGAGCTATCCTGATCTTGCTTGTTCGATTCGGAAAATCCGCTTTTTCGCTTTGCTTGGGTTTGATTTCATGAAATAACCCGCCGTCGATATGCTTGTCATACGCAGGAAAATCAGTCGCAATCAAAGCTATACGGTATTCATGATGGCGGACTATTATCGCGAGTGGCCGACTTCCGATTACGAGCATCAGGAAATCCTGAGGATCTTTAAACAAGACGGTCCTTATCAAGACGTCATCAACGATTTCAGCGAGTACAAGCTGTCCGAAGGATCTGGTCCAAGCAATCAAGACTGAGTCATTGTATCCAAATTTTAGATTCGCTGATATCTTGCTTCAGTTTAGTGATCTTGACACAGGATCGAATGCTATAAATGATCCAAGCCATTGGCAAACGATCGATAAATGGCCGGGAGACAACTCAACTTCGACTACAATGCTGCTCTGAAAGCGGCGATGGGCGTTTTTTGGGAGAGAGGGTATGAGGCTAGCAGTGTGCAAGATCTGCTTGAAGCGATGAACATTCCCAAAGGGAGCCTTTATAATACTTTCAAAAGCAAGGACGAACTTTATACGAGGGCTTTGCAATATTATCGAGAAACGGTTGCCAGCTCTTTGCTTGAAAAACTGGAAGGCTCCGGCAGTCGGGTTGAGGCTATCAGAGAATTTTTCCGATCGGTCATATCCGTTTCGATTGAGGATGGCTCTAAAGGCTGTCTGATGCTCGGGGCAGCGGTTGAGCATGCTTCGCAACAAAACAGGTTTTTCGCCTTGGCATCGGATACGTTTTCTTTGATCGAGCAGGCCTTGAATCGAGAGCTCGAGGTTGCCAAAGAG
>JANQKI010000069.1 GCA_028281165.1 Opitutaceae bacterium
ATCATCTCCACATCGCTCGGTCAGCGATTCCAGCAATTCGAGTTCGGACAATCAAAGGGCTAGATCCTCCTCTCGCACTGTTTCGAGATCTCATTCTCAGAACTCCTCATCAAGAACATCGGCTCCCACTGTGGTTCGACCCCAATCTTCTCGTCCCATGCGAACCGCGCCGCCTGTTACGATCCAACGCCCTTCTCGAAATTCAAGCTCAAGTAGCAGTAGCCGTTCTTCTCGATCCGCTATTCAGCCGCAAAATACAAGGCCCAGCCGGACGACTTCTCCAGCTACCGTTCAGCGTCCTTCAAATCGCACTACAAATAATAGCTACAGTCGGTCTTCATCTCGCTCACTGACGAAGCCCTCCACCTCAAGCCGACCTGCTCGAAACGCTCCTGCAGCCACAGTTCGGAGACCTGCACAACCCTCTCGAGAGTCGAATAGAAATTCATCCACTGTCATGCGTCCCTCTACCACGAGGCCTATGCGGACAGCTCCTCCGGTAACGATGCAGCGTCCTTCTCGCAACTCGAATTCCGACGTAAACTCATCTCGAAATCGCTCTTCGACCATCATTCGATCCACGCCATCCGTTTCTCAGTCTAGAGATATTCGTAGTAGAGATTCCGATACACAGTCTCGGCGTCCGACGATTTCCTCAACAAGGCCTTCATCGACTCGGAACTCGCAAGAACGAGACAAGCGAGCCGTTACGCCGCGCAGGGATCGCAATTCCTCAATAACTTTATCTCCCAGCAACAATACGCTTCAGCGGAATAGGGCAGGTCGCCCTTCTAGCGAGAATGGGATAAGCCAAAGGAATCGTTCCAGTTCTTCCATCATCCGAAACTCTCGTCCCACCAATAGGACCATCGCTGATCCACGATCTCTAGCTAACTCTTCCCAGAACATCAATTCTCCTGCACCCTTGACTCGTAGGCCTGCTGGTCCGCAGCGCAATCAAAGAGTGACCGGTTCCACTTTTCGAGATCGATCCGATTTAACTGATAGGATTTCCGGAGTATCCGATATTTATCGACAAAGCAGGAGTGAAGCGCGTCATAGCTATCGGCAAAACAGGAGAGAGGCTACGGTTTATGCTCACGGCAATCGAGAAGCGCAGAGGCAGCGAGCGACTTCCGGTTTTCTTTACGAGAGATTAAGCGGAAAGAAATTCGATAGTCATTCACATCACATCCGTCACCATGCGTGGCGAGGGAATATAAAACATGGATATTCAAAAAGATTGAATTACGATTGGGCTTATCGTCATCACCATGGGGCTATTCTCGGCCATTATCACTATCGAAATAGATGGTATGTGTACCCGAGAAAATACTACACGCGTTATCGTCGCGATAGCTTCTATTTCTTCATCGATTTGGGAACCTGTGAATCACGCAATCTTCCTTACCACGTCTATGAAAAGCACATCTACTATGATAGAGATGCGGTTGACGTTTTCGAGGCAGAAGATCCGACGAGTCGGGCCTACGCGGCATTTGCGGAGGGAAGGTTTTATGCCTCTGTCTTAGCCTTCAACGACGCTATCGAAGAAGACCCGGAAAATGGTGTCCTCTATCTCGCTCGGGCCCATGCCAATTTCGCGATCAAAGACTACCGAGCGGCTTATGAAGACCTGATTCAAGGCATGCATTATGTTCCTGAATGGGTGGATGTGGACATGAGCATAGTCGAGCTTTACGGCGATCCTGAAATTTTCATGATGCACTACGAAGCATTGGAAAAATGGGTTGTTGACTATCCTCGCGACTATAAGGCGCACTTCGTTCTTGGATACATTCACTATTTCCAACAGGAGTACGCTTTAGCTAAAGACGAATTGGTCTATACCCTGGCTTGGGAAGAAGATCACAAGCAGGCTAACGAATTGATGGAACGCATCCTGCAAAACGAAGCCGAGCAGGAAGTGACCACGGCAGAAGCCGAGTAAACGAAGGATTGTCGCGCTTAAGATTTTTTACGGTTCCTGGCTTTCATGTAAACGCTTTCTTCGGCAATTTATTCAATTCAGATTTAATATAGCGCCGCCGTTCCTGACTCCCCGTAGTCCGAAAGGCGAAGACTCTTGCGGCTTCTAACGATAGAGACGATAGGTTCTGCTGTACGTCCCCTCTGAAGGATGACTCAGCGAGTTATATTCCATCAACACTGTCACCCGTAAATCCTTGGATCCGGCGTCTTGGGTCCGTGAGCTAGGAAAGGGAAATCGCAACCTTGATCGGCTTGAGTGACGTGTTCGGTATAAAGGGAACCGTATCCACGCTTGTAGTAGACTTCGGGTGGCGGTAAGGCTTCTCGTCGTTTTTCCAGTTCTTCTACCTCTACGTGAAGCGTGAGTTTCCGCTTCGCCGTATCCAATTCTATGATATCGCCGTTTTGAACGAGAGCGAGAGGGCCGCCGGCATGAGACTCTGGAGACACGTGAAGGATGCAGGCCCCGAAAGCTGTGCCGCTCATGCGTGAATCGGATATGCGAACCATGTCTCGAACTCCTTGACGCAACAGTTTTTTAGGAAGTGGCAGTGATCCCCATTCAGGCATGCCTGGAGCGCCCGTTGGTCCCGCGTTTTTCAGTACGAGGACGGAGTCTGCCGACACATCAAGATCTTCATCATCCAGACGGGCTTTCATATCGGCATAGTTTTCAAAAACGACGGCTGGCCCTTTATGCTGGAGTAGCTTCTTGTCAGCAGCAGCTTGTTTCAAGACACAGCCGTTGGGAGCAAGATTGCCTCTAAGGATAACAGTGCTGCCTGCCTTCTCTACCGGATTATCGAGCGAGCGGATGACTTCCGCATTGTAAACTTCCGCGCCTGCTATCTGCTCCCGGAGCGTTTTGCCGGATGCGCAGAGGACATCGAGATGGAGCAGATCTCCGAGCTGGTTGAGCAAGGCTTTCAGCCCGCCAGCGTAAAAGAAATCCTCCATCAAATATTCGCCTGACGGTTTTATATTGGCCAGCATGGGGGAGCGGGAGGAGATCTCGTCGAATTGGTCTAGTGTAAGTTTTATCCCAATACGACCAGCCATGGCAATCAGGTGGATGATGGCATTGGTCGAGCCGCCTAAGGCCATCGAAGCGATCATTGCGTTTTCGAAGGACTTTTCCGTAAGGATATCGCTAGGCTTGAGATCTTCAAAGACCATTTCCACAATACGACGGCCGCTGTCCGAAGCCATACGCGGGTGATTCGAGTCGACGGCTGGAATAGAAGCAGCGCCGGGCAAGCTCAAGCCGAGCGCTTCAGCCAGCGAGGTCATGGTCGAAGCCGTTCCCATGGTCATGCAAACGCCAGGGGAGCGCGCTATTCCGTTTTCTATTTCTTCGAGCTCTTCGTCGGTGATGGTTCCTGCGCGACGTTCTTCAGTGTACCTGATCTGGTCGGTTCCGCTGCCTAATATTTTGCCCGCCCAGGTTCCTCTAAGCATCGGACCAGCTGGAACGAAGATGGCAGGTATGTCCATGCTGAAGGCGCCCATCAGAAGGGCAGGGGTTGTTTTGTCGCAACCTCCCATCAATACCGCTCCATCGATGGGTTGGCTTCTAAGCAGTTCCTCCACTTCCATGGATAGAAAGTTGCGATAGATCATTGGAGACGGCTTCATGTAACTCTCCGTTAATGACATCGCTGGAAGCTCCACCGGAAATCCGCCCGCTTGAAGAACCCCTCGCTTGACGTCATCCGCTCGCTGGCGAAAGTGCTGATGACAGGGATTCAGATCGCTCCATGTATTGATAATTCCGATAATGGGCTTTCCTGCGAAATCGGCTTTACTGTAACCCATTTGCTTGAGGCGAGAGTTATGCCGAAACTCGATAAGTTCAGTGCCGTGGAACCAGCGATAACTACGGAGCTCTTCGATTTTCTTCATTACCTTGAAATTATGTAACCAAAATTATGATATGCGATTAGTTTTTAATCGAGATATTTTTCTCTTTTCGTTTTTGCATTTCGAGTAGGCAATTCGTCGCCATGTCGACTCCTAGTTCGTCATCGATCTCCTCTGCGTACTGCTTGAGCAATGCAGCAAGCCTGATGATTTCGTCAGTGTAGGGCGGGAATTGTCGGAAGCGATCATGATTATCCTCTCTGGGAGTATCGTAAACATTCAGTTCTTCCTCGGGATCATCTTGCAAGTTGTAAAGTTCGTTAGGCGTGACGTAGCTTCGTACGATTCGGGGCCATTCGTTTAGGATCAGTTTCCACTTGCCAGTACGAATCGATCGTTGGTGCATGCTCCCATGTCTTAGGATGTTTTGCGTATAGTGGGCGTCTCGCCAGGCAACTTCTTCGCCTCGCAGAAGCGGCGCGATGCTCTTTCCTTGCATATGCTCCGGAATCTCAAGCCCTGCCCAATCGAGCACGGTTGGCATGAGATCTTGTAGTCCAATTATGGATTCGACAACGATCCCTTCTTTAACTCCATTAGGCCAGTTGACGATGAAAGGCACTTTTATAGCGTCTTCGTGACAGGCAAATTTATGAGCATGCCCTTCTCGATATTTGAAATTGTCGCCATGGTCGGAGTAGTAGACAATTATGGTGTTTTCTCGGATGCCCAGCCTTTCCAGAGCTTCAACGGTTCGGCCAACATTTTCGTCAAGAGCTGAGACAGCCGCGTAGTATCCAGCAAATGGAACACCCCTATCGCGATAATGCTCATAGAAACGTTTGGGAGCGGTGTAGGGATCGTGGGGCGGGTAATAGCTATTCACGGCCATGAAGGGCTTACCGGTTTCAGCCTGCTCCTCCATGAAGGCTATGAGTTGGTCTGTTTGGCGATCCGGTTTGTAGACGCCGTCCTTTATCCCGTCTTCCCAATGACCTCCCATGGAATTGAAAGCTTCCCAAACGTCGCAGTCCTTTCGGGGACTGTCGCCCAGATGCCATTTGCCGAAATAGGCTGTGGTGTATCCACCATTCTGAAGCGCTTGGAAGACTGTTCGTTTTTCAGTGGAAATTTCGTCGATCAGATCGCTCATGCCGTAAGTATTGAACATGATCTTATGCTTGTGCGGATAAACGCCTGTCCACATGGTTGCGCGAACGGGAGTACAGACTGGCCATGGAGTGAAGCTGTTCTCGCAGCGAGCGCCATTGGCTGCTAGCTTGTCTAAGTGTGGCGTGGAGACGAATCGATTTCCGTTGCAGCCTAGGCTATCCCAGCGCTGTTGATCCGACATGAGGAGTATGATATTTGGCTTCATGTGATGTATAAGGCATCATGCAGTATAAGCCTTCTGGCTTTCGATTGGGTAACGGCGATCACATATGATCTCGAGAGACCGTCAAATTGAAAAAACCTCTTCGCCCTAAAAGCTTTTCGTATTCCCTTAAGGGATACGATACTAATGAACTTTTGCTTTGGCGAATCGAGACTCAGCGAGCCGAGCCCATTCGAGCGACGAGGGGCGCGGAGCGCTTCAGGATATCGCTCATTATGCCTTCCAACTCTTCCCCTTCGCGAAATTCGGAAACCATTCCCATTCTTTCGAATTGCTCGACCACGCTGGGGTGTTCCGAGGCGATCTTCAATGCGTTCGCGAACATCTTCTTTATCTTTTCAGGAGTGTCTTTCGGCAGAATCCAAAGGTAGTAGGTGTTTATGTTCAGATCGATTTGCTGCTCCAAGGCCGTTGGCACATCGGGAAATGCCTCCTTCCGCTCTTTTGTTAAAAGCACGACGGGACGGATGCCTGTCTTCTGGTAGTTTATGAATTCAGGAATGGAAAAAATGCCTAGGTCGGTGTGGCCTCCAAGAACGGAAGCCAGTCTTTGCGAAGCTCCTCCAGTCTGGACAAACTTGAAATTCAGTCCCGCTTCATTGGCGTAGATCATTGGAATAATATGGACGGGAAGACCGATGTTAGTAGCGAAATTAAGAGGCTCCGATTCCGAGACCTTCGTCATTTGCTCGAAGCTTTGGGCCTTTGATTTCGGGCCAGTCCCAATGCCGATCTCAGCGAATCCCGTCGATCCAATCAGATCGAAAGCGGTGTGGTCGTAATCGACAATGTTCATGGCCTTCGAGGTAACGAGACCCAGGTGCCATATGCCGATGGTGTAGCCGTCGGGTGGCGACGACTTCACTTTGCGCGTTCCAATGGTTCCTCCTGCTCCAGGAAGATTCAGAGCGACCATCTTAACGGGCAGGAGGTCGTTTTTTTCAATCGATCGAGCGATGGTCCTAGCTACCGTATCAACGCTTCCACCTGCATTAGTAGGCACGATTATTTTGATAGGCCGCTCGGGGAAGGCCGCTTCGCATATCAGCTTGAGAAAGCAAAACGCAGTCGCAAGAACGAGAATTCGAAACGTCTTTGCAGCAAACATTCCAGGAAGAATCTGTGAGCGATCTTTCCTTTCGCAACCCAATTAGTCCTGCTCAGGTGACTTAATTCAGCTACTTGGACATTACCCATTTGATCATTTTGCCGAAGGAAGGGGCTTGGCCTTGAGATAGAATGCCGATACGGAAAATCTTTCCAGCCGCAGCTACCGAGAAGATGGTAAAGGCTGCCGTCAGAACAATCGAAAGCAGAATTTCCCATAGGGGTGGGCCTGGCGGCATCGCTACACGCATCATCATAATGGTGGGAGTTGCCGGCGGAAATAGAGAAACTAAGGTGGAAAAAAGACTGGTGGGCGATTGGATGATCGGACCGAAGCAAAAGAAGGGGATCATAACGACAAACATGGCGGGCGTCATGAGGCTTTGCGAGTCCTTGATTTCGGAACAGGCCGCTCCTATAGCCGAGAAAATGGACCCGTAGATAAAGAGCGCCATTATGAGAAAGAGGAAAAACAAAGCATAGGTGGACGGCTTTATCAGATCGGAGACGCCAAATTGAAGCGTAGCAGCGTATACGCCACTCAAATACAAAACAGATAGGGTCAATGCCGTCAGGACGATTCCAATCAATTTCCCCATCAGTAGTTGAAAAGGAGTTACGGAGGAAACCAGCACTTCGGAAATCTTTTGCATCTTCTCTTCCAAGATCTGGTTCAGAAGAGAAGGGGTGGTCATCATGATAAGGAGGAAGATCAGCATCATGCAGGCGAAAGGTATGCCAAAGGTGACGAGTTCATTATCTCTTTTGGCTTTCTCTACTTTTCCGTCTTCGGAGACTCTAACCAAGCCGAGTGATGTAAGATTCACTCTTTTCGATAGGTTTCGAACCAAGTCTCGATCCAAATTCGCGTTTTCAAAACGACGCGTCAACACCGCCTGATGAATGGTGTTTCTCAGCCAATTCGGCAGCTCCCGAAACGTGGGCGTTTTGGTGTGGTAGGCCAATGTATGATCGCTTTCATCCGATATTTGGTCTGGATCGAGAATAGCTTCATCAATGATAAGAAACGCGAAGAGGTCGCCTTTACGAACACGCTTGGAGAGTGTGATTCCGGTTTTACTCGTATCTTCACTTTCCTCGAATAGCTCCAGCCGGAAATGCGGTCGGACCTGTCTTTTCACGCCGTTCTCGTCCTCTTCAAAAACCACTTCCGTCTCTCTTGTGGCGTTTACGTCCTCTAGAATTGGATACAAAAATCCCGATCTATCGACTATGGCTACCTTACGATCGGCCTTATCCACTTGATTGCCGAAGAAGATCTGAACCAACAAGCCTCCGCCCATTAAAACAGGCATGAGGATGATACCGATGATAAACGCTTTGGAGCGAACGGCTATAAGGTACTCGGCCTTTGCGACGGATAGAATTTTATTCATCTTCAGTATCCTCATCTTGTGGGTTGGCGATCCGCACAAAGATGTCGTGCAGCGAGGGCCGCGTTTCTTCGAAATGCAGAACCCGCGTTTTCTTCAGTAGCTCGGCTAGAAACGCATTGTGATCGCCCGATAGCGATACTTCCTGAAAACGCCCGAGATCGGTGAGCGACTCAATGCCAGGTAGACCCTCTAGAGCGGCTGCGCCTCCTTCTGTCTGTAAGCGGATGCCGTTTCGGCCATGTTCGGTTTGGATATCGTTCAACGTCCCGTCCAGGACTTTTTCGCCTTTGTAGATCATGAAAATGGAGTCGCACATTTTCTCAGCCATAGACATGTCGTGTGTCGAAAAAATGACAGTGGCCCCTTGATTGCGTAGTTGAATAATGGATGTTCGAATCGATTCAAGATTCACGGGATCCAAGCCGGAAAACGGTTCGTCCAGAATCACCAGTTCAGGTTGAGCGATTACGGTGGAGATGAACTGGATTTTCTGGGCCATGCCCTTGGATAAAGCTTCGATCTTCTTGTTCGACCAGTCGGAAAGGCCTAATTGGTCGAGCCATTTCTGAGCTTCGAGCCTGGCTTCGGATCGCTTCATTCCTTTCAAAGACCCGTAGTACTCCAGCAAGCTCATGACTTTCATCTTCTTGTAAAGGCCTCGCTCTTCAGGGAGATAGCCAATCCTGTCATTAGCCGCCCGAGTTCCTTCGCGACCCAAGACTTCGATAGATCCGGAATCCGCCAGCAAAATGTGCAGAATCATGCGAATCGTTGTCGTTTTCCCAGAGCCATTAGGCCCGATGAATCCGTATATTGAACCTTTGGGTACGGTAAGCGAGAGCTGGTTGACCGCCAGGTGCGAACCGTAGGTTTTGGTTACGTCGTTCAATCGAACGGCAGGTGTATTTTCCGCGATCATAGGAGAAACAAGGCTATGCGAGCGATGTTACCCGTGTGTTACCACAAGCGGGTATTTGTTTCGGATAGACCATTCTTAAATACTTGCAAGAACAGCTTTATCAACCGAGGGCGGAAGACTTCAGTCCGCTCTCAAAGCCTCCATCGGATGGATACGAGTAGCCTTTATGGTAGGCAGATAGCTGGCCAGCATGGAAACGACAAAGAGGATAAGCGTTATGCCTAGGAAAACTCCGGCGTCGGTCGGTTGCACTTCGTAGAGCATCGAAGCCATCAGGCGACTCAGGGCCAATGCTCCGACAAGGCCCATTCCCAATCCTATCAACGTTTTTATCAGACCTTGTTTTAGGAAATGATTTCTTATCTGTTGACGGTTCGCCCCAATCGCTGCCCGCGTTCCGATCTCTCGACTCTGTTGGGAAACATTGTAGGCTAGAACTCCATAGATTCCTATAGATGAAAGCAACACGGCAATGCCTGCGAAAATCGTGAGCAATAGCATGACGGCTCGACGACCGTTCAACGAGTCATCAATGAAGTCTGCGAGCGAGCCGCTCAAAAAGATGGGCAAGCGAGGATCGAGCTCATTCATGCGTTCCCTTACAATGGGAATAAGGATTTGGGGTGAAAGGCTGCTTTTGATGAAAACGCTGAAATTGCGAAATGGCCTCTGATAAATGTTCTCGTACATGAAAGGAGCGCCCTCAATTTCGCCAGCAGCTCGGTGTTGGGCCGTCTCGGCTACGCCTATAACTGCAGGCCATTGATCCTCAGCAGTATCCAAACCAACAAATCCAATTCTTCTGCCGATAGGATTCTCGCCTGGATAATAACGATCAGCTAGCACCTTGTCGATGACCACGCTGCGTCGGGCGTCGGCGACGTCGCTCAGTCCAAAGCCTTCGCCTTGAATGATTTCGATGCTAAGCGACTCGAAGTAGCCAGGAGAAGCCCAAGTATGGCTTGCCGCGAGCTGATCCTCGCCTTCTGCCATTTCGTAGCCAAAGATATTGAAGGTATTATAGGGATAGCCTGTTGCCATCGGAGCGTGGGCCGCGATTCCGCTGGAGTCTACTCGAGGCAGATCGTTGATCATTTCAAGCAAGCGATTTTGAAAGGCATAAACGCTTTCAGGCTCCCGATAGTTTCTGCCAGACAGGGAAATGCGAAGCGTCGTCACATTCTCAGGATCGAAGCCTAAATCGCGATCCAGGAGTTTGTAGAAACTATGGATGAGCAAACCTGCGCCGGCGAGCAGAACCAGCGATATTGAAACTTGAAGGCAGACCAAGGAAGAGCTGGTGAATCGCGAAGCCCGGCTTGTAGAAGAGCCGCGTGTCGAATGACTCAAGACGCCAACCAGATTCAGAGTGAAGGCGCGTATCATGGGAAATGTTCCTACAATCAAGCCGGTTAGAATAGCCAATCCCAGGGCGAAAAACAGAGTCGATACATCTAGCGCCAGTGGTTGCATTGGCGGCAGCATATCCATGGCGTATGTATTGATGAGATCGATACCTATAAAAGCTAGGACAACTCCAACAAGGGAGCCTCCAATGGAAAGCAAAAGACTCTCCATCATAAGCTGACGGCCAATCGTGAGAGGGAGGGCTCCAACCGAGCAGCGAATGGCGAATTCCGATTGTCGAGCGTTCGAGCGAATAAGAAGAAGATTCGCTATATTGACGCAGCCGATAGCCAGAGCGAAGAGGGCTCCGCCCTGCAGTAAATACAGGTTTCCTGAAACATCCCTTACCCGTTCTTCTTGCAAGCTAACGACTTGCGATTCGTGAGCAGTTCTATCGAGAAAATCTTTAAATTGCTGAGGCGCAGCATCATAGAAAATTCTGTCTCTAACGTCTATCTGTGTTTTCGCTGTTGCGATGGTCGACGATTCTTCCAGACGGCCAAAGAGTCGCGGGCCGTTGCTGTGGCGTCTCATGGGCTGAACTTGGTCGGGATTCCAGGCGAACGCTGTAAAAAGACGAGCGTCGGGATATAGAGATTCAACCGATCTCGGAGCTACGCCTCTGATTTCGAATTGGTTCCCGTTCAATTGGATGTTTGAGCCGGCAATGTTGGGGTCCGCTGCAAATTGATTTCTCCAAAAACTGTATCCAAGAACAACCACTCTATGTTGACCTTGGATCATATGTTCCTGGGTAAAGAATGAACCTACTTCAGGAGCCACTCCGATCACTTCGAAAAAATCTGCTGTCACTCTATGGCCGTTGATTCTTTCCGGCGATCCGTCTTCGCCATAATTTGCGGAGAATCCCGCAATGAGAGCTAGTTTGTTGAAGGCTTCCGTGTTCTCCGAGTAATCGAGTAAGATGGGAATGTTGCTTGATGCTCTGTCTAACCCACCTTCTGGATACGTGTTGTAGATTTCGACAATGCGATCAGGTTCATGAAAGGGGAGCGGCTTCAACAGGAGCGTGTTGAGCATCGTGAATATGGATGCATTTCCTCCTATGCAAAGAGCTAGGGTAGTGATTGCGGCTAGGGTGACGTATTTGTCTTTTAATAACAAACGTAGACCAAACTGAGCATCTCTTAGCAGATTCATTTGTCCTCCTTAATTGAGTGCATCAAGTGAGGTCCCTAAGCTCATTTTGGGAGAACCGAGGAGGCTTGATTCACAGGTTAACACACGGGTTTTGAGATTTAGGGATATTGGGTTCCGGTCAAATTTATTGTTATTCCAAATCGATAGGCGATACGTCCTCCTATTACACAGCCGCTTCAGGGCTGGTTACATCCAATAGCCGATTGATGTCTTTTCTAACAGCTCCAAAATTTTACCATTATATTCTATTTAATAACTGAATAAACTATTTTAAATGATTTAAAAAATATTGAAATGATTTAAAATTAATAATTTTCGATTTCTTCTCTGTTTTAGATTGGAGCTAAGCTCTTACCTGCAATAGATCTAAGAGCTTCAAATTAGCCTAAGTTCTATGAAGCCCGTCAAATTCGCCTATGTTGGTTGCGGCAATCTCGCCCAGCGCGTTCATATCCCCAATTTCATTGCCTTGGATGAGTGCGATTTTCGAGCGATCGCCGAAGTTCGTGACGATATTCGTCTGTCAGTAGCAAAGCATTATGGAATAGCCAGAGCCTACTCTCATCACTTGAATATAGCCAATGATCCTGAGATTGAAGCGGTAGGCGTATCGGGTCCGTATTCACTCCAAAGCGACATTGCTGAGGATCTGCTAAAGGCAGGAAAGCATGTGCTTTTGGAAAAGCCCATGGCTATTTCGATTCAGCAAGCTGACCGCTTGGTTAGAGCTTCGAGAGACTCAGAGGCGCGTTTATTAATTGGATACATGAAACGCTACGATGCGGGTAACATTCGAGCCAAGGAAATCGTATCACAGTGGCTCGAAAACGGCGAGATGGGAAAGTTGCTTTACGCTCGATCTCATGGATTTCTGGGAAATTGGCTCAACGCTAGTGACCCGAATATCCCTCGTTGGAAATCAAAGCAAACGCCTCCTTCTTTCGAGTCGGCTTTTCCAGACTGGCTTCCCAAAGAGTGGAGGGACAGCTATCTGCGATACCTTCAGCAATGGACGCACAACATCAATCTGCTTAGATATCTTATTGGAGACGATGATCGTTCGGCTAAGGTGAGGGATGTCCATTTTGACGCTGACGGGGCGACGGGTGTGCTGGTTTTGGATATCAATGGAGTTCGTTCTGTTGTTGAAAGCGCGAAAACGAATTATCATTCCTGGGAAGAACACACTCAGCTCTATTTCGAGAAAGGCTGGATTAAGGTGGCCTCGCCAACTCTGATGGGCAAAGAGCAACCGGCTCAGCTTGAGATCTATCGCAATGCCAATCCCGAGAAGAATCCCTCGTTGACTGTTGAATACGCTGAGGCGAGCTGGTCGTATCGGGAAGAGGCTCGAGCGTTTCTACGGAGCCTAAAAACGGGGGAGCCCTTTCTTGCTTCAGGAGAGGATAGTCAAGCCGATGTCCGCATTTGCGAAGAGGTCTACCAGAGGTTTCTGGCTAAATTTTGAGATCTTGAGAGAGAGCGTTGGATGTGGGAGCGGCTTTAGGCCGCGATACTATTTCAGACGCCATACTCTCGAAAGCTCCTATCGCGGCCTAAAGCCGCTCCTGCATTGTAAAACTTTGTGGCAATGCCACAATTCTGAAAGGAACCCAAAACCACAACCTTTCCGGCGCGTTGGAGCTGGGGTAAATCATGCTATTCCGCTTACTTTGTTGTAGCGGACTGGTGCGGACTAGATTTAATCAGGAGCCAATTAGCTCCGGAATCAAATGTAGTTAAGAAACGGTTACGTATTTATCTGGTTCCACCTTGAAGCGGTGTCCAGAATCGAGGTCGGTGAAAATGTGCCAATGCGAGTCTTCGTTTGTATCGTACGAGGCAACCTCAAGCACAGACCCTTGGTCGAAATGGTAGCATTCCGATTCGAAGCCATGGTCTTCGTGCTGAATTGCCTCTCCTAACTCTCCGGTCACTTCCTCCTTTAACTCGATTTTATATATCATGTCGCTTGTCTTTTTTTAATGATTTTGGGTTAAACGATAACGCCTCTAACGACGCTACGCTTTTGTAGGTTCAAGCCTGGCTCAGGTCAAGCTTCCAGAGCCAAAGAAGTACGCAATTTAACCTGAAGCGGTGAATGATTGGCTGTAGCCCAATCGAAGCTGCCGCGAGGCAGCTTGCCTCGGCGCAGCTGACAAACGAAGACAGGTCTTCGACTTGCGATCGGTTGCTTAGCAAAACGCGTCGAGGACGCCGCGTTCCACCTATCATGCTGATGCCTGAAATTTACGATGACCCCGGTCTTTCTTGGGCTGCTTTTAGGCGATTAGACGGATTGAGTTGCAAGGAGCTTAGTAACGGCCGATTTGACCCTTGCTTTCTGAGTTTCGCTTAGATCGCTCAGAAGCGGCATGATGGGTCCCATATCGGCAATGTCAGACAGCGTAACCGCTTCGTGCAGAACCCGGATCGGATTTATTTCGTTACGGAGATCTTCCAGTTCCTTGAATTCTTTTTGAATGGAGCGAGCCGCATCCAGATCTCCTTGCAAAATAGCTTTTAGCATCGTTTGCGAACGCTCGGGCGAGACACAAACGCAACCAGCAGTAAAGCCAGCCAATCCAAACTGTGTCATGTGAATCAAGGCTGGTTGTTCTCCTATGCCGCTCACTATCATTTTGGGATCAACCTGATCCACGAGTCGCCGCAAATAGGGATCGTTGGCCGTATCTTCTCGCACCACGGCATATTTAATAAACGATATGCAGCCGTCATTGGCCAAGCGGCTGGCCGCCTCGACCGAAATGTATCCGTCAGCCTTGATGTAGAGCACTGATGGTTTGCCGTATTTCTCCACGAAATTGCGAAAGCCGGCCTCGACTCCTTCCTCGCTAGTTACGCCTTCCAGGGGCAGCATCATGGCGGTTGGAAAGTTGGATTGGCTTAGAATGGAAGCTTGCTCCATGCCTAGCCCAAAAGTCGGTCCTGCCGCTGGTATCACAAGGCTCGATTCAGCAGCCGTTTCCTCGAGCATTTGCAGCAAGCCTTCGTACTCGGAGGGAAACAGATGGTAAAGGTTGGCGTTGCCTCCGTACAGCAATGTGGATACGCCGCCAGCCTCGATATGCTTAATCTGCTTGTGGTTCGCTTCTCGATTAAGACTGAAGTCGGAATGGCGAGCCAAGGGCGGAACGGCGATGACGGATTTTGTAAGATCTTTTGAGGTAACGCTACTGGTTTGCATAATGGGACTTCTATCTCGAATCGCGATGGCGAGAATGGCAAGAGAAACAGATGGTTGGCTTCAAGTTCGCCTTTATCGAACGAATCGGTGACTCGTCCCTGCAAATTACATGGTAAGGACGACTTGCCAAGTCATTCTAGAAGCATTTATAGAAGCCGTTCCATGGGAAACATTAAGACGCTAGAGGAGGCGTATGAATATGTGCAATCAGCGGGCATTTGCACTATTTTCAGCGGTAAGGTTAAAGGCGTTCCGTCGCTGTGGGATGCGGTTGATCTTCCTGAGGAAGGTGGCGGCAACACCAAGTGGGGAGCTCGGGTAGAGGCGATTTGGCGCTGGAAAAACGAATTGCCCGAAGTGTATCCAGACGACATATACTACGGCAAAATTCCCGGCGGCCATGCCGCGCTTATGTCGATGGATTATTTGCGCGAGGAGCATTACCCAGCGTTCAACAAGCCAGTCGAGGAATGCAGCGAACTCGCTCGGCATGTCTACGATATCATCCGCTTGAATCCGGATACAACGGGAGCGATTCGTCGCGAAGCGATAGATCTCTACGGTTGCACGAAAAGCCGCTTCGATACGGCCTTAAAACAGTTGCAAGTAACGCTTAACATCGTGCGCTCCAACGACCCTGAAGCGAAAAACGATACCTGGCTTCCTTTTGGCGAGGTTTATCTGGATATCGTTGAGAGCTAACAGAATCACGGTCTAGCCTACGCTTTGTCGGCCAAGAATGAAATCCGCCACATCGTGGCAGTGGTCGTTTTTCAAATCGAGCCAGACTTCCTGATTGTCGCCCATTATGGAAATCATCACTTCACAGCGCTGGATCACTTCCATCCCTCCGTCTTCCATGAACTCGTTACGGCGGAAGCTTACTCCCTCTTCCGGCCGAACAAAATCATCTTCAAATACGAGCTCTAGGATCTGGCTGCTCTTAGCGGGGAGGACTGTCGTTCCGTCCTTGACTTTCAATACCGCGATTTCCTCTCCGTAAAACAGGTTGATGTATTTGATAGCAGCGGGTTCCTTCCCGTCGTTTTTCAGCCAAATCGTGTAGGCTTTCGCGTTTATTCCTATGGTTTCGGCGGCGACATCCAGTTTCTTATCCATCATTCCGCGAGCGACCGGATAGAAAGTTGAAAATACCGACATGCAGCCCAGCAAAAGCGATATGAAGATGGTTATGGAAGGCAGGTAGCGGCGCCAGGTCTGGGAGGCTCCGCAATGGTGGCACTTCGACGCCTTTTCAGCGATCGATTCGCAGCAAACACGGCAGGCTTTCTGGTTGGATTCTTCACTCATAAGTAGATTTTCCGCAAGAGGTTAGGTCATTCTAATCCTAATATGAACGGTTCCGTCAACCTCGATCTCGGCTGGCCTAAGTTTCGGCTGAGTTGGATAACAAAAAGTTCGCCACGCATTGAGTTCTATGTATGGTAAACTCGCCGCGTCGAACGACTGGCGGTCACATGACATCTAGTTCTTTAACCGGGCGAACTCCGGACTTTCGGGCTTCGTCCACAACCCAGAAACGCCATTATGAAATTATCGCCTGAAACCATCCGTAACTTCGCCTTGGTTGGTCACCAGGGCTCGGGGAAAACGCTCCTCTCTGAGGCCATGCTCGCTTGTTCCGGAGCGATCAACCGAATGGGATCGATCGAAGCAGGGAGCACAGCGAGCGATTATCATGCTACAGAGAAAGAGCGAAGGATTTCCGTGCACGCTTCGCTCCTTCACTGCAGTTGGCGAGAGAAAAAATTTAACATCATAGACACGCCGGGCTACCTGGATTTCATAAGCGAAGGACTCGGCGCTTTGAGGGTTGGGGATTTCGCTTTGGTGGTTGTGAACGCCGCCAATGGACCTGAAATCGGTACCGATCAGGTTTGGGAGTACGCAAACAACTACGGTATTCCGAAAATGATCGTCGTCAATGGTGTCGATAAAATGAATACGGATTTCGATCAGACGCTCGAATCGCTTCGAGAGCATTTCGGGCGTAATGTATTTCCCATGACGATTCCTATTAACCCCGGCCCCAACTTTTCGCGGCTGCTTGATGTGATGCGGTCTGAGGAAGTGGCCTATTCTCCGAACAATTCAGGCACCTACGAAGAATTTCCACTAGAGGGAGAATGGAAGGATCGAGTAAAAAAGCTGCATGAGGAACTCATCGAATTGGTGGCTGAAGCTGACGATACTCTGCTAGAGACCTTCTTCGAACAGGGAAGCCTGACTGAAGAGCAATTGCGGGGCGGGGTGCACGCCGCGATTCAGTCTGGGACTTTCATTCCCGTTTTCGCTGCTTCGGCCATTAAGAATGTGGGCGTTGCCAGGCTGATGGATATGATTGCCAAATATGGAAGCTCGCCTATCGATCGCCGGGAAGTCCCAGTTGAAGACGAATCGGGCATGGAGGGAACGATCGCTCTGCAGGATGAGGACCCTGCCTGCTACATTTGGAAGACCATCAGCGAGCCGCATGTGGGAGAGCTCTCGTTTTGCCGCATGTATTCGGGCGAGATTCGTCCTGGGATCGAGCTTTACAATCCAAATCGAGAAATGACGGAAAAGATTGGCCAGATCTTTACGTTGCAAGGCCACGAAAGGGAGATGATCCAGTCGCTTGGCCCTGGAGATATTGGCGTTATGGCGAAACTACGCGATACGCATACGGGAAACACCCTGACGAGCCCTGATCGTAAGGTGCGTCTTCCCGCTGTCGTTTATCCCAAGCCCAACATTCACGGAGCGTTGAAGACCTCGCACGATGGTGATGAAGATAAATTGGCTGAGGGTTTAGCGACTCTGCATGAGGAAGACCCTACCTTCCTTTTTCACAACAATGTCGAGACACGCGAGCTAGTGGTTAGCTGTCAGGGGGACTTGCATTTGGAAGTAGTCAAG
The DNA here is from genome assembly GCA_028281165.1 of Opitutaceae bacterium. Taxonomy (GTDB): domain Bacteria; phylum Verrucomicrobiota; class Verrucomicrobiia; order Opitutales; family Opitutaceae; genus JANQRT01. The sequence continues at coordinate 17,367 of JANQKI010000069.1, forward strand.
TCGCGCCTAAAGAGGCGTTTCAATGTCGAGGTGGATTTCGTCCAGCCGAGGGTTCCTTTCCGCGAGACCATTCGCGCGTCATCAGATTCCAAATACCGGCACAAGAAACAGTCTGGCGGAGCGGGGCAATTCGCGGAAGTCTGGATGCGAATCAAACCGGGAGAGCGTGACAGTGGCATCGATTTTCAACAATCGCTTGTCGGTCAAAACGTCGATCGCGTTTTCGTTCCATCGGTAGAGAAAGGCGTGGAGAAGGCCTGTGAAGAAGGAATTCTAGCTGGTTATCACGTAACCGACGTGGCCATCGATTTCTACGATGGAAAGATGCATCCGGTCGATTCGAAAGACGTGGCTTTCCAAATTGCTGGAAAGGAGGCCTTCAGGGAGGCTTTCAAGTCGGCAAAGCCTTGTCTACTGGAGCCTATTGTCTCGCTAGAGGTGAAAATCCCAGAGCCTTTCCTTGGCGATGTGATGAGCGATATTTCAAGCCGCCGAGGCAGTATCCAAGGTGTGGATATGGCTGGCAAATACCGTGTTGTGCGAGCTATCGCTCCGCAAATGGAACTCTACCGCTACGCGACGACGCTTCGCTCGATAACCGGTGGCGTCGGTCTACACCAAGAGGAGTTCTCCCATTACGAATACTTGCCGCCAGAACTGCAGCATCGGGTAGTGGCTCAACACCAGACCGCGTCAGGGTAGGGCTATTTTGATTTGGAGAGGCTCAGTAGTTTTGGGCCTCTCTCAAAATCTTCAGTTTGGGCCGTCGATTAGGTCTTTGTCCCCTGGGTTGTCTGATGGAATAACGATGTCGAGCGGGACTTTGCTGAGATCGAAGCGGATCTCAGGATCTTTCTTATCATTATCCGTTTCATCGACCTCATCATCCTTGCTCTCTTCAATGTCGATGACGACGGATTGGTTTCGGTAGTCGAATTTTTCTTCTTCGGAGTCTGTTTCAGGGACGGCAGACTCAGCTCTCTCTTCGATGACATCCAGCAAAATGGGCATTTCAGCTTGTTCCGTATCCAAGACTTCCTCCTGCACGACGACCTCTTTTTCTTTCTCTACTTCCACTTCCTCTACTTCTGCTTCTTCTTCCTTCGGTGTCGCTTCAGTTGGCTCCGTGTCTTTTGGTTGCTCGAGAAGAAGCTTTTCCGCCGGCTGCTCAGGTGTCGCTTCTGGCAAGGAAGGATTCTCGATAAGCGACATTTGGATTTCGCTTTGCGTAGTGATTTCGTCGATATCTTCCTTCAGCCGAGCAAACGAGATATCTCCCCATGAGCCCTTTAGTCGTGTAGTGATTTTATTGATAATGGCAGCTGGTGTTTTTAGCTCGTGAACGATTCC
>JANQKI010000105.1 GCA_028281165.1 Opitutaceae bacterium
TGTTCGAACTCAGCTGTGCCCGGGAAGTACATCCATCTTGGATACCACTCGTTTCCGTAAGCAGGAACCGAATACACGCCCCAATGAAAATAGATTCCGAACTTGGCGTCTTTGAACCACTCCGGAGCCTCGTTATGCGCTGCCAGTCGCTCCCATGCCGGCCGTATCGATGAAACACTCATGCCCATGTCGATTTGCTCGGGCTCCAGTTCTTTTGACGCCAGCCAAGGCATGGCAACGATAGCGAGCGTGGAAGCGAGTAGGCAGCTCAGTTTCATTTTGGCTTCGCGAGGATAGCTAAGGTTCACCTACCCTATTTCCACTCGAACGCCTCCTTTGGCTATCGATTGGAAAATAGCTTCGATAATCTTCATGTCCCGCAGTCCAACATCCCCTGTAGTTGTCGTTTCGCTACCTTCCATTATCGATTGAGCAACAACATCCATATGGTTGGCTTGCTGGTTGATGAACGGCAATTCCATAGGTTTTCCAGCAATCGATCCGCGATACTTCCCGTAGTTAAAATTCGGCTGGATCTCCACGCGCTTATCCGCGTCTTGGTAATTCACGTAAAGCCGATGCGCATCGAGATTGAACGAAGTAGTCGAATTGGAAATCGCGCCGCTCGGGAACTCCATCTGGAACGCGACCGTTTCATCCACCTCGCCGAACTTCAATGGGTCCGTCTTGAATTCCTGGCCATAAACGGCAATGGGACCTTCGCCAATCGCATAACAGGCAGCTTGCATGCAGTAGACCCCTACATCCAAAAGCGCCCCGCCTCCGTATTCTCTTCGCAGACGCCATTGGCTTGGATCGCCGATAATGAAACCGAGCTCCGACTGAACATATCGCGCCCCGCCAAAAGGCTTTTTCCGAGCGAGACGAATGACCTCCAGATTATGAGGTTCGTACTGGCAACGATAGCCGATGTTCAGCGTTACATTGTTTTCACTACATGCGGATATCATCGCTTCAGCTTCTTCCACATTCAGGCACATCGGTTTCTCGCATATAACGTGCTTCCCCGCTTTGGCCGCTCGAATCGTATATTCCGCATGCATGGAATTCGGCAAAACGACATATACGATATCGATATCTGGATTATCCGCTATTCGGTCGAAAGTCTCGTAGTCGTATATATGCGTATCAGGAATGTCATACTTCTTGCCATAGCGGACTTTCTTCTCAGGAGTCCCTGTCACCAGACCCGTCAAGCGACATCGTTTCGTATGCGCGAAACCTGGCATAAGCATTTGAGTCGCGTATCCGCCCAACCCTACCAGGGCGATTCCAAGCTTACCACGACGCTTGTCGCTCGAGGCGTAAATCGAGTCTGTGGGCAGCGGAGAACCAAGAGCAGCGGCACTGAGAGCAAATCCTGATTTCGTAATAAAAGAACGACGAGAGAGATTGGAAAACGAGTTATTCATTACGTATGTTGTGGAGTCGTCTCTATCGCCTTGTCGCTAGCCCTTAACGCGTTTCGAAAATCGACGGATAGGCCCGACGGGTCACGCCTTCGGTGAAACACCCAATCCGATAGCGACAATACGGTCCTAATCGAAAGCGTTCCTAAATGTATAATAAACGCGGCACCCTCGCTTTAACTCTACTCTCAATCGCCATCACTTGCCCGCATTCACTAGCCTCCTCGACGGAGACAGATGCAGCGAAGCCTTACCGCCTCATCATTCTAGCCGATATGGGCAACGAAGAGGATGAAATGCAGCAGATGATGCACATGCTGATGTGTTCCAACGAATTTCATCTCGAAGGGCTCATCGCCGTCACGGGAAAATACCTCCATCCTAGGCAATCGAATCCCTACAAACGCGTTCTCCATCCAGAACTTTTCCATGAATTGATGGATGGATACGAGAAAGTGGTAGACAACCTTCGCCTGCACGCGAGTGGCTGGCACGATCCAGATTATCTCCGCAGCATTGTCACGACCGGTCAATCAGGTTACGGTATCGCAGACGTCGGACCGGGCAAATCAAGCCCCGGATCGCGACTCATCATCGAGGCTATCGAGCGGGACGACCCCCGCCCCATCCGGATCGTGGTCAATGCGGGCTCAAACACATTGGCTCAGGCCCTGATCGACCTCAAAGCAACCTATTCCGATGAAGAGCTCAAGGCAGCCGTTTCAAAATTGCGTGTATTCGAAAATGGATCACAGGACAACTGCGGAGCGTGGATAGCCCATAATTTCCCGCAAATCCACTGGCTGCGCAGCAACACGCAAACCTACTGCTACGGGGGGCCCGGCTGGAATGACCGCGCGAACATCGGCCCGTATGTCTGGGAACCATACGAAAATACGGAACTAGGCCAGAATTTTTGGGCGTTGAAGCATATCGTCGCCGAGCATGGCCCCTTAGGCGGTCTTTATCCGCTGCGGGTATTCCCGCGCGGAGATCTCAGGCACTTGGAAGGCGGAGGCACCGTTCCTTGGATGGGTCTCGTCAACAAAGGCCTCTTCGATATCGACCAACCCCACTGGGGCGGGTGGAGCGGACGTTTCAGCAAGGAAAAAGCGAAGAACTACTTCGCCCATCATGACGATGTAAGAGCCGACGAGCAATCGGCTAGGCCATTCTACTTGCACGCCGAAGTCGAAGACACCTGGACCGATCCTCGAACCGGCGAGACGACTACCAATCTCTGGAATCCTGTCTGGCGTTTTCGTCGCGCCATGTATCAGGATTTTCAATGCCGCATGGACTGGTGCGTCCAACCCTACCAAAAGGCAAATCATCACCCCGTCGCCGTTATAAATGGAGACGCCACTGATTCCATCATCCGTATGACTGCCAAAGCCGGTCAAAGATTGGTATTCGATGCTACCGGTTCCCATGACCCTGATGGCGACGGACTGGAGATCCATTGGTGGATTTACAAGGAAGCCGGCACCTATGCCAAAAAACTCCAGCTTGAAACCATCGACGCGAACGCTCCTGTCAAAGCAAGCCTGACTCTCCCACGAAATACCGCCGGGCGCCAGATCCATGTGATTCTCGACATCAAGGATCGCAGTTCCATCGCCTCCCTTTACGACTACCGCCGCATCGTGATCGATGTAACTAAGTAATTAAACAGCGAACGACCCGAATCCAATCCTTGGATTCATTTTCCCATTGAACGTAGCTCCCGACTCTTGCCAGGTTCATGCAAAGTCAGCGGATAACGAAACGCGTCAAAAAGTGGCGACAATTTTTCAATGCGAATTGATAAAGAGGAAGAAGGAATCCGCCTCTTCGAACTGCGATCCGCATAGTTTTCCGACGATCTATAGCAATTAAATGAAGAACCTCATATCCAATTTCATTAT
>JANQKI010000111.1 GCA_028281165.1 Opitutaceae bacterium
TCGAAAGTATCGCCTTGGAGGCGGATGATCCGCCGCAACAGCCACGAAGAGGCGAACCGATTTCAGAAACGAATCCTGCTCTGCCGATCCTAGGGAGCGCATTTGCTACGGCGACCGACTCCGATGGGAATCGGTGGCGCTTGGGCGTATCGAGAAACCACTTTCAAAGTTTGGCAATCGCCATGGATATGACTGGCTTCGAGAGTAACATGCGCGCTTTGAGGAATCGCTTTCTTGCTGTGTTGCCGTTCGCCTTGCTTGGAGTCGGAGCGATGGCCTGGTGGTTTGCTCAACGTTCGCTGAGGCCGGTTTCGAGATTAGCGGCGGCCGTCGAAAACGTAAGCGCGAGCGGACTCGACTATCGCGTAGACTTGGAACGGTACGACCCGGAATACAGGCGACTCGCGATCATGTTCAACGAGATGCTGGAGAGATTGGAAGCCTCGTTCGGCCAAGCCAGTAGATTCAGCTCCGATGCGTCCCACGAACTCAAAACTCCGCTAACGCGATTGCAGATGGAACTGGAGTCAGCGTTGGATGAAGCTCCAGCCGAGTCGCCACAACAGGCGGTGTATTCAAACCTTCTGGACGAAATAGGTCGTCTTAAAGATATCGCCCACAAGCTCTCGTTGCTTTCTCTCAGCGACGCTGGAAATCTTCCTCTGAACCGCGAAAAGCTGGATCTTGGGCGCATAATCCAAAGCGTCGTCGAAGACTGGGAGGTTCTGGCGATAGACCGACCGCTGAAGGTTGATCTTCAGGAGAAAGTATACGTGGAGGCAGATGCCTTGCTGTTGGAGCAAGCGATTCAGAACCTGATGAGCAACGCTTTGAGATACGGTAAGGAGAAGAGCGAAATCGAAATACGATTGACCACGACGAGTAGCGGGAATGCTTCGGTCACCGTGTCGAATGTTGGAGAAGCCATCCCCAAGAGCGACCAGGCTCGCATTTTCGACAGATTCTATCGCTCAGACGAGGCAAGAAGCGCTGCGGTCGGCGGAGCTGGCTTGGGCTTGAGCTTGAGTCGAGAGATTCTCAAAGCCCACGGCGGCGAGTTGCGCCTTGGACGTTCAGATGGAAAGCGAACGGTGTTCGAGCTGATTATTTAGTTTTCGAAAAGGCAACTTGCACTGATCGCTAGCCAAGAGCCGCCTCAAGGGGATTTTAGGGCTAAATTACCACTCAACTTCGAGCGAGTTGCAGCGAGTGTATCATTTAGAACCTTCCCTTGCCGAGGACCGCCCGTTCCTAATTCTGCGTTCTTACCTCTGCGTTCAGAATGGCTGAGAGAGAGATTGACGAGCTGGCACTCGGTCCTTTGGACTCATCCTGCAATTGCGGGATGCCCCTTCTCCACTTGTTCCTCGCTTCGTCGAACGCGGTTCGAAATCCCGCGGGCTCATGCTAGTTGCGAGTTGGTCGACTTAATTGGCGAAGTTTGCTGAGTTCGTTTTGGATCAAGGCGATCTTCTTCGCTCTCGACCATCTTTTGAGTTGTCGTTCTCGTTTGCTTGCCGAGTCAAACTCGAGTGGACCTTCTGTGTAGATCAGTGCAAATTCTGTTAGTTGGCGGGTATGCCTCGCTCCGTCGCCGTTTGCGTGTCTTGCGAGGCGTCGTTTTACGTCGCTTGTTTGACCAACGTAGAACGATCCATTTCGGCAGTGAAGAATATAAACGAAGAAAAGCCCTTCGACCGGCTCAGGGCATTCGACGCTTGAGAAAGTGGACTCCATGATCCCATCTCAAAGTAATGGTGCCATGAGCAAGTGGAGAACGCAGTTCGAAACGCGTCGAATGGCGGAGAGAGAGGGATTCGAACCCCCGGTACCTTTCGGTACAATGGTTTTCAAGACCACCGCATTCGACCACTCTGCCATCTCTCCAACTGATCGAAGGTGCAACGGATAGTTAGCGACTCTTGTATGTCAACGTTCCTCTTGGAAAGAGTGGTCTCATGTCGTGCATGGACGCTTCGCTAGTGTCGTCTCCCGCATGTGCGGGATTCTCGGTACGACCACTTCCTGCTCTACGCTATCTGAGCTTCGTAGGACGCGCTGCCATCTCTCCGTTGGTCTGGGAATCATCGCTCGGCGAATCCTCCTTGCGTTTTCGATCACCCAAAACAGAGCTGCAAAGTTTAAACCACACTCTGCCATTGTTTCGCTAAGGCTCAAGTGTCGCTCTTCGAGCTCGGTACTCCGGCTGATCGAAGCAGCTACGGATAGCCTCGCGCTGCTTGCATGTCAACCCTAGTCATAATAAAAGGCTTAGAGATCCAGAAACGAAGACTTCAACCTTGTCGTTGTCTTGCCTTCTTAAGTCCGCCAGGCTGAACGCCAATTTCTTCCGGACGATACTGAGCCGGGTCGAAACTAGGATTGGGAAGGGGCACTATCGCACCCGTTTCCTGAATGTGTTGCTCGATCAATGCGTCGAGTTGAGCAACTTTTTCAGGATGGCTTTGGGCCAAATTTGTATTCTCCCCAATGTCATTGGAAAGATCATACAAATGGTAGTCATGAGCTCCATCTTCGCCATAATGAAAGAGGCGAATCAGTTTCCAGTCGCCTACGTGGACGGAAATCGACGGCGGAAGCCAGTTTGGCACTTTGGGGTTGTGAGGGAAATAGGTGAAAATAGCCTCTCGATCCAATGATCCACCCTCCAGAGCTGGAGTAATGTCGATGCCATCGATAACATGATTTTCGGGCAAATCCATTCCCAATTGAGCATGCAAGGTAGGATAGAAGTCAGAGGTCTGAATGACCTCATCACTACGACTACCCGGCTCAGTCAATCCAGGCCAAACCACGACGCAAGGAACTCGAATACCGCCTTCGAAGATGGTTGCTTTCCCTCCCCGAAGCGGAGCGTTACTCGTCGGGGGCGTCAGGTATTCATTTCCTTCTGTATCCCATTCATTGATACCGCTGTGCTGATTGCCACCATTATCGGAAATGAAGATGATGATCGTCTCTTCCGCGATGTCTGCGGCATCCACATGATCAAGCAGGGACCCGATCGCATCGTCAAGCGAGTGGACCATAGCCGCATAGAGGGGCGACCGTTGCGGACTGTCGAGATCAATCTTTCCTCGATAATGATCGATGAGGCTTTGCTTGGCGTCAAACGGGGCGTGCACGGAAAACATCCAGTAGTTCAGGTAGAAAGGAGCTTCTCCATCCAATTGGGACAGCCAATCGGTTGCCTCGTCAGCCATGCGATCTTCGATATGCTCTTTCGGGAAGTTGGCTTTGAAACTTGGAAACAACCAAGGCGCGATAAACCAGCCTCCAGGACCCGCTCCTGGCCAATGCGGCACATCGATATCGAAACCATGTTCTAGAGGAGTGTAAGGCTCCCTACCCAAGTGCCATTTACCGAAATGCCCTGTCGCATAGCCCGCCTGATTGAGCTGCTTGCCCAAGGTAGGCCAAGCCGTGTCAAGCCGAGTAACCGATGAGACTGCTAGCAATTTGTCGCCAGGATTCCCTTTATCCGCAACCGAGGCTTTAAGACGTTCGGTTTTCAGATGATGTTGAGGATTGGTCGATCCATGACGCGTTGGTAGTTGACCCGTCAATACACTTGCCCGCGTCGGCGAGCAAAGCGGACTGTTAGAATAAGCTCTAGAAAAGGTCATGCCACGACTGGCCAATCGATCGATATTGGGAGTTGGATACAGATTGGTGTGGCCATACAGGGTCGAATCCGCCCAGCCATAGTCGTCAGCCAGGATGAAGATAACGTTTTTAGCTTCGGAGGCAGAAGCAGTCCCAAGCAAAGTAGCCAAAAACAGGAGGGTCGAAGGGCAAATTATTCGCATGAATTTAGACTGAAACAAACCGAGGCTTGCCGTAAAGTATGATTTCCTAGTTCTCATTTCTGTTCAAGAGCATGGAAAAGAATTTCGTGTCCAAGCTACTGATAATGCTAAGAAACGCTTCCATTCTTGCTGCTTAGCCCCTTCTATCGATCTCAATGAAACTCATATTGTTCCTACTCTTGAAGGCTTTCCTATCGTGCGTGGCTATTACAGCCAAACCTAACGTTTGGATCTATACAGACATGACCGATAAGAACCTGCCTGGGCAAAATCATATGGGCACCATTAACGACCCCGATGATATATCGGCAATGGCCGGGTATCTGCTTATGGCCAACCAATTCCACACCAAGGGCATTGTCATCGCCAGTACGCACCGTAAGGAACACGCGAATACACCCAACCAAGAAGAATGGGCCAACACTTTCTTCGGAGAGGCCTATCGTGCAGACGTAAAAAACCTGAACAAACGTCTCGGCGGCTATCCCGAAGAGGTTCGTTTCATGCAATCAAGCATAAAAGAAACAGCCGAGCGCTACGATCCAAAAAAACAATACAA
>JANQKI010000136.1 GCA_028281165.1 Opitutaceae bacterium
AAGACAAGCTTTCCTATCAGGGACATGTCAGCGTGTCTGGATCTTCGACGGGTCATCAAGGAGAGAGAAAAGACACTGAAATCAGACTTGGCTCGGCTCAAGGCTTCATCATTGCCGATAGTATGGCGACTTTGACGAAGCTCAAGCCCAACGGCGGTCTCGATCAGGTGAGAGGCTCCGGTGGCGTGAATTTGGAGCGTCGTTCTGGGGGAGTGAACTACGGCAGATTCGCCTTGGATTTCACTTTGCCGACCTTCACTTATCCGCACGGCACTCCCAAGCGACTTCTTGGCTGGCACCTGCGTAAGGGGGACCATCTGTTCGCGATTCTGCACAGAGTGAATGTGACTCCCTCGGTGATTGGCGGTCTGAATTCCGGCGTCTTCATGGCGATTTACGGCTCTGATCCGGAAGGCATAGCGGCCACGAGTATCAAGGAGGAAGGAGCCGCTCAGGGAGAAGTTGCGGAAGAAGATGCCTCCGAAGAAGAGGAGGCTGAGGGTATTGCCGAGGCGGATACGAGTCAGGCTGGCGAAGATCCATTTGGCGATAGTGGCTTTGGTTCTGGAGGCTCATCCAGTGGTGGCTCAGGATCTGGAAGTTCAGGAGGACTATCCGGATCCGGCGCTTCGAGGGGGATCTTCGATCCCTTCAGAGGGGGCGGTATGACCGCCACTGATCCGGTAGGCGAGGGCGAAGCCATCGAGCTTCCCGAGAGCGCTCGCGGTCCGCAATTCCCTGAACCCTCATTTTCTTCTCCTGAAGATTCTCAACTCGCGGACGCTTTGGCGAGCAACGATCCTGATCGGATACCTCCCAGCCATCCCCAAGTTGCTGGCTTCATTTCTCAATGGATTGGCCAAGCAGAGCCTCCAGCTAATGTCGACCCGGATGTCGATCTTCGCTACAACGAGTGGGGAACTTTGGTGGGGAAGGCCAAAGGCGGCTACATTACGCAAAACTATCCTCCCGATGCAGCCGCTGGTATGACATCGTCAGAATATTTATGGAGTCATGGGCGTGGTTTGGACTCGCTTAACCATTGCCAGCTTGGGGAATGGGTGATGGCCCAGCTTTCCGGTAGCCCTTTGATCGGTTGTTCGGGACGTTTTGCGGCCAGCCGAGGATTTTCCGTACCCAAATTTGTAGGACAACACCTTGATCGAGCGGAACGTCTTGCCTTGGATGAGGGGCTAGTGCCGGTGATCGCCATTGGACCGCCTGCTCCGAGGAGCGATCTAGAAGGTTTCATCGCAGAGCAGAGCCCCACCTTCGGGTCTTTGGTCAAGAATGGGGAATCTGTCGAACTTATGATCTACACGAATTATGTGGGAATAGCGACTGTACCCGATGTTTCAGGACAATCGGTTGATCAGGCTGAATCGGGTCTCAGAGAGTCGGGTTATACAATGGAACTCCAGCTCGGCGATTCTGCTCCCTCCATCGATCTTGAGGAGCGCATCCAAAAACAGGATCCTCCAGCTGGAGCATCTCTGAAGGAAAATTCGTCTGTAACGGTTTGGGTATATGATCGCTATGTCGAGACTCTCCAGCCATTCCCGCCAACCCCGCAGTTCGATCCCTCCTTCGAGGATGCATTCGAAGTTACAAGACTCCCCAATCTGGTGGGTCTTAGCGCGAATGAAGCCGAACTGCTTTTGCTGGAAAACGCCATTCTCATGCGCCGCTTGAAGGGTCCGCCTGCTCCTGAGCCCGATCTTTCTCAAACGGTACAACGTCAAAACCCTGGTCCTGGAACGGAGCTTGCAGAGCTCGAGGAAGTGGAGGTTGCTGTTTACGATCAGCAGGCTTCCGAAATGCCTGCCCCAGAACCTTCTTCGACGTCGAGTTTGCCAGCTGGCGGTTCCATTGTGGTCCCTGCTCGCGTGGCCGATCTGGAACTTTGGGATGGCGTTAGCGGAGAAAAGTCGGATGCCGCCAGTTATATTAACCCTCTGCTGCAAGCGGAGAATAGCCGTCCAGCAAACGATTGGGTTTATCCGATTGGCTCGGGTCGCAGCTTGCATGGCGCCACTGCGGTTTATGGCATTCCAGGGGAAAAGCGCGTTGCTGCTCTTGCTCTTATTTGGGAAGAGTCTGGAGATGCTCGAAGCTCCGATTTCGAGTGTGGGCAACCTTATCAAGCTGAGCCGTTTTGGGACAGCGCGACTACTACCATTGGGCGTGTCTCGAGCTCGAATAAACGCGCAACCGTATTTTTCATTGCTCCAAACGATCTGATTTCAACCTTCCGGCCCCTACTTGATGATCTCCTGCCCCAGGGCGAAGCCATGGCTAGGAGCTGCCGTTGAATTTCTTCCAAATTTTAAACATGCCGCATCGTATGACTTCTTCTGCTTTGAATCCTGCCGATAGGTCAAAGTACTTTTTATGTCTGCGTATTCCAAATCGCTTCATTCTCATTGATCCATGATTCGAATATTACCTTCTTCCGTCCTTTGCTCGAACGTATTGTCCTTCAAGGCGCTATTCATGTTTGTATTGGCGTGTGCTGCTTCTACGGCTTCTGCCGTCGAAGTAACCGGCAAGGTAATTGGCTCTCAAGGCGAAAAGGTGGTGGTCGAGATTGAAACTGCTAGTGGTATTCAGCGAGGCGATACGGTTCTTTTCTCTACGGAAGTTGCCGGGAGGAAGTTGGAGGCAGGTCGAGGAACCGTTACACGAGTAGGGCAGGACGAAGTCGATGTCTCCCTTTCCAGCGGTCGAGCCAATGTGGGCATGTCGGCTCGCATAGAACTTCAGCGCTTCGTGCATGAATGCGATACGATTGCCGCTATCCCGGATGACCTAAACGCTGTCGCTCAAGGAATTTATCCTGAAATGTTGGATACGGCCAGAGCGATCTCGGTGTGCCGAGAAGCGACAAAGCTCTATCCAGAAGAAGCTCGCTTCCATGCGCAGCTCGGTCGTAGTTACATGCAAAGCGATCAAATGGGGCGAGCGATTCTCGCCTTCGAGCGTGCAATCGACATCCAGCCTGATTACGCGGCCGCCCTTCACAACTTGGCTAGCATCCTGCACTTTGGTCCTGAGGAATTGCGCAACGATCCTAGAGCTCGGAGCTATTTTCTAAAGGCCGCCGAACAAGGTTTTTATGCTTCAATGCCTATCATTGGGACGATGTGCCGCCACGGCATCGGTGGGGAAATCGACCACGAAGTTTCCGCTTATTGGTTCAGCCAAGCTGCGGAGAATGACGATCCCTCTGCTCAGAATGCTTTGGCTGAATGCTACGAGAATGGATGGGGTTTGGAAAAGGATCTGACCAGCGCCTTGATCTGGTATCGGAGTTCTGCTGAGCAAAAGCATCCGCCTGCTTTACGTAACATGGGTCGTGTCTTTCACCGCGGGATAGGTGTCGAACGAAACCCACAAAGAGCCATTACGTGGTACGAGGAAGCGGCTTCTTTGGGTGATGCGGAAGCGCGATATACTCTTAGCAATATTTTCATCGAAGGGATCGACGCGTTGCGCGATACCTCGAAGGCATTTGATTTGCTCAAGTTATCGGCCGAGAGCGAATACCTGCCTGCTCTCAAAAAACTTTCCGAGATTTATCTCCAGGGAACGCTGGTAAAAAGGGATTACGATCAAGCAGCCGGCTATCTCAAGCAAGCCGCTCTTCTGGGAGATGCCGCAGCCCAGTACCAATTTGGTGTCATGGCGGAAAAAGGCCAAGGTACGGATCGCGACAAGAATTTGGCTATCGAGATGTATCGCCGCGCCGCAAGGCAAGATCATGCCAAGGCTCAGGAACGGCTTACCAGATTAAAGCAAAGCTGGTAGCTTGGCGGTCTGATGAATTTAGTCAACTGACGCGCTATGGGCGCGTCTTGAGCGAATTCTTGGCCAACTCCTAAGAAGCTGATCTTTGATGGTCTGGGCTGTGATCGGCTTTTCCAGGTAGCCGTTCATACCAGCTCTCCTGCATTTTATTCGCGTTTCGCTGGAGACATTTGCCGTGACGGCAATGATTTCGCTTTGAGGAGCAGTTTTCGTACTCTGTTTGTTTTCGAAATCTCGGATCGATTTTGCCGCTTCTATTCCGGTCACCTCGGGCATATCCAGATCCATGAAAATATAGTCGAACTTTTTGGATTTGAAAAGCTGTAGCGCTTCCGCCCCGTTTTTGGCTTCAGAGCAGCGGTAACCCAACTTTTCAAGTATCACGCAGATTACCTTGCGATTGATCTGATTGTCATCTGCCACAAGTAGATTGAGAGGTCGTTTTCGGGCGAAATCCGTGTCCAGGGCTCCTGTAAACTGGGTGTCGTACGGATGGAATAACGAGTCGGGACGTTGCTTCGGGGAGCCTGGCGAAGGTGATTCAAGTCCTTGAGAAATAGGATCTTCCCTTTCCCAAAGCTCTAGCTGTCCATCCTGGCCTTGGTAACGCATATGCGAGTCCCATAAGTTGGACTAAAGCTGTCGCACGTCAATCTGGTAGATGATGTTTTACATACCTCTGGATTTATCCATTTCTCTGCGAAGATTCGGTTACGCTTTTCCTCAAACAACGCTTGACTTGGATTTGCTCGATTCTAATTTCTACGCCTTCTCAACACCACGGGGTAGTAGCTCAGTTGGTTAGAGCGCCTGCCTGTCACGCAGGAGGCCGCGAGTTCAAGTCTCGTCTATCCCGCCACTTTTAAGAAAGACCGTCCTATAAGCTGGGACGGTTTTTTGCTTTTAGATGGTTCCAGAGACTTGAACTCGCGGCCTCCGTATTTGTTGCGCTCGTGTCCTCCAATGGCTTGTTGGCAATGGCCATTCGGCCTTATCTAGTCTCGCTTAGTGCGGCGTAGCTTTGCTTAGCGAAGCGAAGACGTATCTATCCCGCCACTTTCAAGAAAACCGTTCCATAAACTGGGGTGGTTTTTTGCTTTTAGACGGTTCCAGAGACTTGAACGCGCGGCCTATGGATACGCGCTTCGTATGGCGATGGCTGTGAGGCCATGGAGATCCCAGCGTTCTCAAGATTCTCTCGGCTCGAGATTCTGGGCGCGATTCCATCCATGATCTTACGATCATGGCTACAGCGCCTTCCCCGTCATCACTGGATTCTTCCGTATTATTTCCACTGATACAAACAGCATTTTTAGGCTTAATTGGGGCCAATTGAGCTATGTATTCACGATGAAAACACGGAGTTTGTGACTTTTATGTAACATAAAACCGCTCCAGCTGTTCTCTTTTACAAATTGAACCAATTCGACCAGCTGCAAGTGGCTTTAGATAAGTTACTTATGTGTTAATTTTATATATGGCGTTTTTTTAAAGGTTTTGCGCCGTTTCTGCGCCATTGCAAAACCTGTCCTCAAAATTTTGTGACAAGACCGTTACGGAATCCGCTGCGGTGTTACGCCAAGGTGACAAAAGCGTAAAATCAGTAAATTCCGTTGCTCATTATTCCTGCACGAAAATTTCTGGTCCCTTCAACTATGAAAATGGTTAGATTAATCCCCCGTAACGCAAAGTTCTTCGGCTCTGTGGCGAAGGCTTTTTCTCTTCTCATTTGCTCGATGTATTCGATGTCTGCTCTTGGGCAGCAGTCTGGAGCTACGGGCATTATTTCCGGTACGATTGTCGATGCTGACTTTGGTGGATCGGTCTTCAATGCGAAGGTATTGATCACTGAACTCAACGAGACCGTTACTGCGAATATGGACGGTAAGTACTTTTTCGGTAACGTTCCTGAAGGCCAGTACACGCTCGTCAGCACTGCTGGATACTACAAGTCGGTTAGGGTTGAAGATGTTCAAGTAGCGGCTGGTGAGGTCACTAAACTCGACATCCCGATGTACAATGACGATTCGGAAGTCGTTGAGCTCGATGCTATTGTGGTGAAGGCAGCAGTTCTGGCAAATTCTGATATCGGTCTCTTGGCTGCACGACAAAAAGCCCCCGCTATTGGCGACGCGATTGGTTCTGATTCCTTTGGAAAGCTTGGTGTTGGCGATGCTGCTGATGCTTTATCCAAAGTTACCGGCGTTTCGATTTCCGATGGGAAATATATGATCGTTCGCGGTCTCTCTGATCGCTACAATAATACTACCCTCAATGGCTCTACCGTTCCTAGTGCCGATCCAGACAAGAGAGCAGTACAACTCGACCAGTTTCCATCTGGAATTATCGAGTCAGTTGTAACCACCAAGTCATTTACTCCAGACAAATCAGGTAGTTTTGCTGGTGGCTCAGTAAACGTCATTACGAAATCAATACCAGATGCGCGTTTTATGTCTATCAGCGCTGGGCTTTCATATAACGAGCAGGTAGATTCGATAGATTTCCTTTCAACTGTCGGTAGCGATTCTGACTGGCTAGGTTCCGATGATGGGATACGAGCCATACCTGAGCTTGCCTTGGACCCTGACAATATTCCTTTGCCTGGATCCCGAGATTTTGATGATGCAGCCGCTAATCGACTCGTTGCGATCAGCAAATCTTTTACTCCGGAAATGGAGCCAAGCAGATCATCGGCACCCTTGAATCGTTCCTTTTCGTTCTCTTTTGGCGATCGCTTTCACTTAACCGGTGACCCTGAAAAGATGCTCTTGGGAGTAATCGGCAGTTTGAGCTACAAGAGGAGTTACTCCGGTTATGATGACGGGATCGTTCGGAGATACGAAGGCAGCTCGATTGGCGTTACCAATCCCATAGATTTTAATGAGGCTTCCAGCACCGATTTCGCTCAATGGGGAGCTGTATTCAATACTACATTACAAGTTAACAACAACCATAAGATCGGAATCAAATCGATGTACAATCAATCCGGTTCCGATAACGCTACGATTCGGAGTGGCGATTTTGAATTGGCTGGTTCAGATTTCTTCCAGGCAAGGCTACTTCAATACACGGAGAGAACTCTGAACAGCTATCAGTTGTTCGGCGAACACGTCATCGCGGGTGTGGAGGGTCTTCGGATCGATTGGGAAGCTTCCAAGTCGAAAAGTGTGCAAGACGAGCCCGATTTCCGTCTTTTCTATGACGCGACTCCCAATATTGGCCGTCCTACTTTCCAGGGGAATTTCCCTGCGCCTCGTCGCTACTGGAGACGCATGGATGAGGAGAACGAAGAGTTCTCATTTGATATGACTCATCAAATCCCAGGTTCGGCCCATGAAATAAAATTTGGGTTCTCTTCGATTGATATTCATCGCGATTTTAACGAGAGGCTTTTCACCTATGTGACGCGTCGCAGTCCAGAACCTTATAATGGCGATGTGTCGACCTTTCTTTCCGATGCCAATCTAAGCTTGGATAGTCAGGGGCGTGTTCAAAGATATATAGCGGAGAGCGTTGGGGCTGTTCCGGAATATTTCGGTGACCAGACAGTCGATGCCATGTATCTAATGCTTGATATCAAGCCTTTGGAAAACTGGCGGATGATTCTTGGGGCTCGGAAAGAGGATGCCAAAATAGCTCTTCAAAGTTTCAATTTCCGCGGAGATCCAAATTCGAACGATGGCAATCTGTCTAACGACGATTGGCTGCCGGCCTTCCACATCGTCCGTGAGATATCTGGTAATCAAAACATAAGGCTTGCCTTCTCCAAAACCTTAGCTCGTCCGAACTTCAGGGAGCTCTCTCCGTTCGGTTCTTTTGATAATGCTGGCGGTGAAGTCTTTATTGGAAATCCCGAACTTGTCCGTTCACGTATCCAAAACCTGGATTTGCGTTATGAATGGTTCATGGACGAAGGACAGTTATTAGCCACCAGCGCTTTCTACAAGAAAATGGATGACCCCATTGAATCCGCCTTTAGCGAAGGACAGCTAACGTTTGCCAATGTTGAAGAAGCGACGCTTTACGGCTTAGAGTTGGAGTACCGAAAGAAGCTTCCCATTCTGCGTGGAGAGAATAGCTCGCTAACTTTTGGCAGCAACTTGACCTTCACGGAATCGGAAGTGAATCGTACCGAACAGGATTTGATTCGCAAGCGTCTGAGGGATCCGGATATTTCGGCCACCCGCGAGCTGCAAGGACAGTCTGCGATCGTTGGAAATGCGAATCTTTTCTGGGAACAAATGAAATGGGGCTCTTCGCTTAGCCTTGTCTATAATTATACTGGAGAACGTCTGTATTCAGTTTCTGATGGCGATCTATCCGATATATTCGAGGACCCAACCCATAGTTTGGATTTCATCTACTCGCAGAGACTGAAAAACAATTTCAGCATGAGGCTTTCCTTCTCCAACCTCTTGGATGAGGACAAGAGAAAGTTCCTCGATGACCCGGATGGAGAATTGATCTACTCTCTAAACGGCTCTGGGCGTAGCGTTTCACTGAGTTTCACCAAACGCTTCGAATAGAAGCGAGCCTTTCTTTCTCACAACTATATCCATCTAACGTATAACATGAAACGAATACTGAACCTAATCGCAATACTTGCTCTTGCTGCTAGCGCGCACGCAACGACAACTGTTAGTAGTAATATAACATCGGATACAATCTGGACCAATGACGACGACTACCTTCTCGACGGCCAGATTTACGTTATCGACGGCGCTACGCTGACCATTGAGCCCGGAACCGTAATTCGCGGTATGGCTCAACCTCAGGGTGCGGCAGCGTCCGCTCTGATCATCACTAGAGGCTCGAAGATCTTTGCGATTGGGCAGCCAAATAATCCAATCATCTTTACCGCTGAGTCCGATCAGCTTAACGGGAATCTGACCGAGGAAGATACCCAGCTCTGGGGTGGATTGATCGTACTGGGATCTGCAGAGATCAACTCAGCTAAGGAAGGCACCGTAACGCCAGGAACTCCTCCTTTGATCGTTGATAATGTTGAAGGTTTGGACAACAGCCCTGACAATACTTGGACAGAATTTGGCGGTTTGGATAATGCCGACAGTTCCGGAATCATCCGCTACGTTTCTATTCGTCACGGTGGTTCTGAAATCGGCGCTGGTAACGAAATCAATGGTCTTACCATGGGCGGGGTCGGTACGGGCACTATCATCGAATTCGTTGAAGTGTTCGCTAACAAGGACGATGGTTTCGAGTGGTTCGGCGGCAGCGTAAACGCTCGCTTCCTTGTTGCGGCTTTCGGTAATGATGACAGCTATGACTACGATTCTGGTTGGACTGGATACGGTCAATTCTGGGCGTCTTTTGGTACGGTGAACAGCGGCATTGGTGATGCTGCCGACCACGGTGGCGAGCACGATGGTCTGGTTGGATCGCCTGTCGATGGAACCAACTTTCGCGGCATGGGTACCGTTTATAATGCCACATACATCGGACCTGGCTCTCAGGCTGATCTCGGAGCTGACGTCATTGATGAAGGCGTATTCGAAATCTCTGACGATGCTGGCGCCCGCTACTACAATAGCATCTTCGGAAAATATGGCGGGCATGCAATGGATGTAAAAACCGATGCCTTGGCTGGTTTGACTGAAGTCGAAGGAGCGACGACTCGCATCGATTTCCAGAACAACATTTGGTGGGATATTGGAGATGGTACAGCTGCCAGCCTAGGTGGTGGTGACAATGCAGCTGATGTCCTGGCATTCCTCACTGGGGGCCTTGGAAATACGCTAGAGAATCCACTGCTTCGTGGCATTAGTCGAACTGCTGATGGAGGTCTCGATCCTCGTCCATCGTCTGATAGTCCTGCTCTAAGCAATGCTCGCTCGGCTGTTCCGAATAATGGTTTTTTCATGGATGTGCCTTACCAAGGAGCTTTCTCTCCAACCTCTAATTGGCTCCATGGTTGGACGAAGCTTTCCGAAGGTGGCTACCTCGGTCTTCCCGATGCGCCAAATAACAGCAAGGCGGTCAACCTCTCTACTCGCGCTTCGATTGCCGAAGGCGGTAACGCAATCGTTGGTTTCGCTATCCAAGGCGAACTTCCAAAAGCAGTTGTTCTGCGCGCTATTGGCGGTTCTTCATTGGCTGCTCCAAATCCAATGGTGGATCCTCAAATGATCCTTATCGATCTTGGCGATCCTGATGGATTCACCAATCCGCTCGCAAGCGTTGATAACTGGGACCAAGACGGTCTGGGCAATCTAGTGCTTACAGCATCTGCTGCCGTTGGAGCTCAGGCATTGGACGCTGGCGATACAGTTAGCGCCATTGCGTACGCGGTTCTAAAACCAGGTCTGTATGCCATTATCGCTAATGGGGCAGGCAACGCCGGCGGTGACGTTCTCGTAGAAGCCTACGACGCCGACCTCTAAAATATACTTTCAAGGCCGCAAGGCTTTGTGATTACGGGGACCAGTCCTCCTTAACAGGGGGACTGGTTATTTTTTGGCTACCTCGATTAGAACCTTCCGTTCAGAAAATCCTATTACCTTATCTTTCTTGAAACGTTTCCTGTTTTGTGGCGTCGTTGTACTAGTAATCAACTGGGATGGATCGCTTTTTTCTAGATCGAGTGTTCAAGGCTTTTTCATTTTGTCTCTTCATGGGCATAAGCTTGCTTCCGCTGACTTTAGCTCAATCGCCTCGTAGCCCTTCCGCTCTGCAATCGGAGCCTAGCTTCGATCAGCTCGTTTATACCGGGATGATGTCGTTTGGGGGTAAGAAGAGCTTCAGTGTTTACGATCCGCAGTCCAAACAAGGTTTTTGGATTCCGATCGATGGCTCTCGGGAAGGAATCTCCGTTTTGAACTACGACGAGGAATCAGGCACCTTAACCCTTTCTTCCTCGGGTGGACAGTCGCGTCAATTGGGCTTGAATACGGGTTCAGTCGTCACGTTGCGAGGAGCTGCGGTTCCTTCTTCAAATAATCCTAAGCCACCCCCACGGCAAAAAGATCCCGAAACACTGAAGAAAGAAGAAAACGCTCGCAACATGGTAATGAATATCCTGGAGAATAGCGCCAAGGCTCGCGAGAAGCAGCGAGCGGAGCGCGAGGCTCGACTTCAGGCTATCCGAGCTCGGCAAGCCGCGGAGCGAAGAGCTCAAGGGCGGTGACTGCTTCGGCTTTGCCGCTGCTAGGTTGTTTAGCGTTTTAGGCTATAGGCGTTTAGGAAGTAGCGATGAACGTGAGTTCCTCGATTCGAATTCTTTTTATGATGATCACGCTCCTTCGTTCCGCAGGCTACAGCGACACAAGGTGACTGCCGCTACAACTGAAATTGAGAGCATTATTTTTCTACCAACTGCCGTCTGGCGACTGTCTACTTTCCGCCCCTAGAATTCTCTCCCTAGTGGCCTCCTCCAACTTTCCCTTGCCGCTGCTTAGATAAAGCTTTGCTAATTCCGATTCAGGCGCATTCTGTTATTGCTCTTTGTTTCAATTTTATATCAAAAAATCTCAATATGTTGATATTTTAATTTTATCGACCTTCAACTCTCTAGAATAAAAAACAAAACGCCATGCCGCAAAACTTCGTATTTTCCTCTGAATCGGTCGCCGAAGGGCACCCTGACAAAGTTTCGGACTACATTTCCGACAGCGTCCTTGATGCTTGTTTAGAGCAGGATCCGCAAAGCCGAGTGGCCTGTGAGACGCTGGTTAAGAGCAATATAGTGACGCTTGCGGGCGAGATCACTACCAAGGCAACTCTCGATTACGAAAAGATCGTGCGCCAGGCGATTCGAGAAATTGGATACGTAAACGATGACGATGTTTTTCACGCGGACAGGGTGTTCGTAAATCTGAACCTTACGCAACAGTCGCCCGATATTGCGCAGGGTGTAGATGCCAAGAAGGCCAAGAACAAGGATACGGCTGAACAAGGCGCCGGGGACCAAGGTATTATGTTTGGCTATGCTTGCGACGAAACGCCTGAGAAGATGCCGGCTGCCATAATGTTTTCTCATCGCATCGGCCGAAAGATCGCCGAGATCCGTCATGCGGGTCGCCAAGCCAGGTGGCTGCGCCCAGACTGCAAGTCTCAAGTTTCCGTTGAATACGAAAACGGCAAAGCGGTTGAAATCACAGCAGTCGTTATTTCGACGCAACACACTGCTGATGTGAATCGAAAGCAGATCGAAAAGTTCATGATCGAGAAGGTCATCAAGAAGGTTCTCCCGAAAAGGCTTCTAACGAAGAATACCCAATTTCTGGTCAACCCGACGGGCAATTTCGTGATTGGCGGTCCGCAAGGCGATGCTGGTCTTACAGGTCGTAAGATCATCGTGGATACTTATGGAGGTTGGGGACGTCACGGTGGCGGAGCTTTCTCTGGTAAAGATCCCTCGAAGGTTGACCGCTCTGCTGCCTATATGACGCGTTGGGTCGCCAGGAACATTGTTGCTGCCGGTCTCGCTTCGCGTGCCGAATTGCAAGTTGCCTACGCTATCGGTCACCCCGAGCCTGTATCCATTACCGTCGATACCTTTGGAACGGGAACGGTTGGAGAATCGATTATCGAGAAGGCGGTCGCCGAAGTCTTTAGCTTCAAGCCAGCCAATATCGTGGCTCAACTTAAGCTAAAGCGACCAATCTACCGTTCTACAACAAACTACGGACATTTCGGAAAGGACGAGCTCCCTTGGGAGCAGGAAAATAAGGCGAGCGCGCTTAAGCGCGCAGTCGCTAAGCTCGAGAAAGCTTAGCGACTGAGGTTGATAGGCTGTAGGGATTTAGGTTTTTAGGAAATCTTGTAATGAGAGATCATACGAAGCTTCGAGCCTTTGAGTTGGCTGACGCCGTGGTGCTCGAGACGTACCGCACTACAAAGAATTTTCCTAAAGACGAACTCTATGGCCTTACTTCTCAAATGAGACGTGCAGCCGTATCAGTCCCTTCAAATATCGTCGAAGGCTGTGCCAGAGAAAGTGATACAGAATATGTTCGTTTTCTCGAAATCGCATTCGCCTCTCTTCGCGAGTTGAGCTACCAGTTTACTTTAGCAAACCGACTAAATTATTTGGATACAAACGCATGGAACGAAATTAATTCTATGCTTAATGAATGCGAAAAAGTCCTCGGAGCCCTTGTTCGCTCCAGAAGGACCTAAATTCCTAAACACCTACCGCCTAAATACCTATTACAAATGAGTACAACGAATTTGGAAACAGATTACAAAGTAGCAGATATTTCCTTGGCCGACTTTGGTCGTAAGGAAATCGAGATCGCCGAGCATGAGATGCCGGGTTTGATGTCGATCCGTAAAAAATACGCCGCGGAAAAGCCGCTCGACGGCGTGCGCATCATGGGCTCCTTGCACATGACGATTCAAACGGCGGTGCTTATCGAGACGCTTGTCGAGCTGGGTGCCCAAGTACGTTGGGTAAGCTGCAACATTTTTTCTACTCAGGATCACGCTGCAGCGGCTATAGCTAAAGCTGGTGTGCCGGTATTCGCGTGGAAGGGCGAGACTCTTGAGGAGTACTGGTGGTGTACCGATCAAGCCCTTCAGTTCCCTGGCGGGCTTGGACCTCAACTCATTGTCGACGACGGCGGCGACGCCACACTCCTAATCCATAAGGGTTACGAGCTTGAGGATGGTAGCGATTGGGTGAATACGGAGTCTGGTTCTGAAGAGGAGCAGGTTATCAAGAATCTCCTCAAGAAAATTCATGCTGAAGACTCTACCCGCTGGCATGATACGGTAAAAGAATGGAAAGGCGTCTCCGAAGAAACCACTACAGGCGTGCATCGCTTGTATCAAATGCTTGAGGAAGGAAAATTGCTGGTCCCCGCAATCAATGTAAACGACTCCGTCACCAAATCGAAATTCGACAACCTCTACGGCTGTCGCGAATCCCTTGTCGACGGCATCAAGCGCGCTACCGATGTCATGACAGGTGGCAAAGTGGCAGTGGTTTGTGGATACGGCGACGTCGGCAAGGGCTGCGCCCAAGCGCTGGTTGGCATGGGAGCCCGCGTTATCGTTACAGAAATCGATCCGATTTGCGCCCTTCAAGCTTCTCAAGAAGGCTTCGAAGTATGCCCTGTCGAAGACACTCTCGGCCGAGCTGATATCTATGTGACCACAACCGGCAACAAGGACATCATCCGGGTCGAGCACATGGAGAAGATGAAGGACCAGGCCATCGTCTGCAACATTGGCCACTTCGACAACGAGATCCAAATCGACAAACTCAATGCCTATGAGGGCATTAAGGTCGACGTCATCAAGCCCGAAGCAGAAGGAGCGGTCGACAAGTACACCTTCCCGTCCGGCAACAGCATCTACATGCTGGCCAAGGGCCGTCTGGTGAATCTCGGCTGCGCTACTGGTCACCCGTCCTTCGTAATGTCGAACTCCTTTGCCAACCAAACCCTTGCTCAGATCGACCTCTGGAAAAACAAGGACGTGAACAAAGTGGGAGTCTATCTTTTGCCGAAACACCTCGATGAAGAGGTCGCTCGATTGCACCTCGAGAAGATCGGGGTGAAGCTGACCAAGCTAACCAAGGAGCAGGCAGACTACATCGGAGTAGATGTTAACGGTCCTTATAAGCCGAGTCACTACCGCTACTAGAACTATGCTTTTCATTAGACCCGCCTTTTCAGGCGGGTCTTTTTTTGTATGTTCTATGACATATCTCATAGGGCCTTTGGCCTTGATCTTGGTTTTCCTAGGCGCATCTTGAATGGGCTCTCGAATTGAGATATAGAGTGGCGGATCCTAAGCCGATTCGCCTCGAACTTTTTTAAAATGGCGATTTACAACAACTTGTGCGAAATGATCGGCAACACCTCGCTTGTCCGACTCGATCGATTTAGCGAGGGACTGCCAGGAAACATTGTTGGCAAGCTCGAGGGCTACAATCCCGGTTGGTGCGTCAAGGATCGCATTGGGCTTTCCATGGTCGAGACTGCTGAACGCGAGGGAAAGCTCAAAGAGGGAGGAACGATCATCGAGCCCACTTCTGGCAACACAGGTATCGGTCTGGCCCTCACTGCCGCGGTCAAAGGCTATCATCTTATACTAACAATGCCTTCCTCTATGAGTGTGGAGCGCCGCAAGCTGCTTATCCACCTCGGGGCGGAACTCGTACTAACCGATGCGGACTTGGGCATGCCAGGAGCCATCGAAGAGGCTCAGATGCTTAATGGTAAAATTCGCGGCTCCTTCATGCCTCAGCAGTTTAGCAATCCTGCGAATCCACAAATTCACTACGATACAACGGGTCCCGAAATTTGGAAGGACACGCAGGGAAAGGTTGACATCTTCATCGCTGGAGTGGGAACGGGTGGCACCGTTTCCGGGGCTGGCAAGTATCTTAAGGAACAGAATGCTAACATTCAGGTGATTGCGGTCGAGCCAGAGGAGTCGCCTGTGTTAAGTGGCGGAAAGATGGGACCTCACATGATCCAGGGCATCGGAGCTGGCTTTGTTCCGGCAGCCTATAATGGCGATGTAGTGGATGAAGTGATACAAATTGACAGTCACGCTTCCATCAAAACCTCGAAGGAAATGGGCAAGAAGGAAGGCCTTATCGTCGGGATTTCTTCTGGCGCAGCGGCTTTGGCCGCCAAGCAGGTGGCTAGTCGACCTGAGAACGCAGGAAAGACAATTGTAGTGATGCAGCCGGATACGGGTGAACGCTACATCTCGACGCTTCTTTTCTACCAAGACTAATCTCGAACAACGCTTTACCGATATGCAGTGGAATCTCGATAAAAGAGTCGTCAGCGAAGAAGAGCACACGAAAGACCATGGCCTCGTCATCGATTACGACGAGGTGGGTCGCAAGGGGGCTCTGGGTGGTGGCGAAAAGCTGATCACCAAGTGGTACGGCATTTACCAGTCGCGTCATCCTGGCAATCACATGGCTCGCGTGGTGATCCCGGGCGGAGTCGTCACCTCGGTTCAAGCCAGACGTATTGCCCAGGTAGGCGAAGACTACGGGCAGGGCAAACTCTGCATTACTACCAGGCAGTGTATCCAATTTCACTGGCTCAAGGCTCCTGCTTTGGCTGATATGCTGCGCGATTTGGCAAAGGATAACCTAAGTTGCTTCCACGGTTGTGGCGATGTCACGAGAAACGTAGTAGCCTGTCCCTTGGCGGAAACTTGCAAATACCGTCGAATAGATGTCCTGCCGTACGCAAAACAGACTTCGCGTGTTCTTACGGAATCGCGTGATCTCGATAATCTTCCCCGAAAGTTTAAGATCAACTTCTCCGGTTGTGGGGCGGGTTGCGGTCAGCCTTTCATTAATTGCATTGGAGCGATCGCGATTCAGCGGCAGAATGCCGCAGGCGAAGAGGAAACGGGTTTCAAGGTTGTCATTGGCGGTGGCATGGGCTGGGAGGCTTTCATCGGCCAGGAACTCTTTTCGTTTGTCCCGGCCGAGAAGATCGTGGCCGTTAATCGGGCGATAGCGCTTCTTTTCCGCGATCATGGCGATCGCCGCGATAGAACGCAGTCTCGCCTCAAGTTTGTAGTACATAAGAAGGGCATCGATTTCTGTCGCAAGGTGGTTCTCGATTTTCTGGAGAAGGAAAATGTGGATACAAGCGATCTGGAAACGGATCCAGTCGACGATGTGGGCGATGCCTATCCTGATAGGCCTCTTCTAGAACCGAATCCTGTCGGTACAGATGGCAAGGCGACAGTCCGCGCCATGATTCCTAAGGGGGAGATGACCCATCTGCAAATCCGCCAGTTGGCTGCTCTTACGGAAAAATACGGCGATAAGCGCTTGCAGTTCACTCAAAGACAGAATGCAGAGATTCACGGTGTTAAGCCAGAGAAGGTGACCGAGGTGAACGAGGAGATCGCCAAGATCGGATTTGGAACTGAAGGCTTTTTCGGCATCCGCGATATCGTTCCTTGTGTCGGAACGACCTATTGCCCCAAAGCGGTCACGGAAACACGAGCCCTGTACGACCTTCTCATGCCCGTTGTATCCAAAACCAAATACAATGAAATTTGGGATAAGGCTTTGATTAACATCACAGGTTGTCCCAATAGCTGTTCTCCTTACCGTATCGTAGACATTGGTTTTCGTGGCATGCGCCTGCGTGAAAAGCTAGGATCTGTCGAAGCTTACGAAATGCGAATCGGCGGCGAGCACAATCGTCTTGGCAAGGTAATTGGAGAATTCAAACGCGAAGATTGCCCACGCGTTGTTGAGGCAATTTTGGATACATTTTTGAAGAAGCGCAAAGATGACGAAACGCTGGCTCAATGCATCCAGCGCCTAGGAGTAGTGGAAGCCAAAGAGCCAGTGGCTGTTTAATGCAAATGAGCGACGACACATCATTAAGTCCCTTTCTTGAGGCGGTTAAGAGCCTGAACATCGATTACGAAATGGCTCCGATCGACCAGGAGTATTCGACCTTTACAGGGGTCGGAGCTGAACCTCTTGATTTCAAGAGCTACGCTAAAGACATTCCCTGTCAGGAAGCCTGTCCGGCTAAGACGCGAGTGCCGCATTACATTCAAGCCATTGCCGAAGGCGATCACGACAAGGCCTACCTGATCAATCAGGAAGACAACGTCTTTTCCGCCGTGCTAGGTCGTGTTTGCTCGCGTCCTTGCGAAGATGGTTGCCGTCACAACTGGACCGATATCAATGGTCCGGTTCACATTTGCCATCTCAAACGTGGCGCGTCGGACTACAAAAAGAATCCTCCCGCTCCGTTGCCGGCTTGGTTCGAAAATACGGGTAAAAAAGTGGCTGTTATCGGTGGAGGACCAGCCGGTTTGACAGCTGCTCGCGAATTGCGACGCTACGGTCACGATGTCACCATCTTCGAACGCGATAAAGTGCTGGGAGGGATGATGGTCCAGGGGATCCCCATTTTCCGTCTGCCTAGGACTGAGGTAGAAGCCGAAGTTAAAGCCATCACTGATAGCGGCATTGATGTAAAATTGAATACATCAGTTGACGCGGCAATGATGCAGCAGCTCATCGATGATTACGACTCTGTTCTCGTATCCGTTGGGACGGTACGCGCTTCTAATCTAAAGCTGCCGGGTCTTCCTGACGACGGTCACGCGGTTTCCGGATTGAAGTTCATGTACGATTACAACATGGGCGAGATGGAAGATGGCTCCATGAAGGGCCAAAGCGTGATCATTGTCGGCGGCGGTTTTACTGCGGTTGACTGCGCCCGTTCTTGCGCGAGGGCAGCTCTTCGCCTGGTGGGCGAAGAAGGCAAGGTGACCATGATGTATCGTCGAACCGCTGGTCAGATGGCAGCGAAGTACGACGAGATTGAGGAAATGGGGGTTGAGAATATCGAAATCGAAACGCTAATGAATCCTTATTCCGCTCGTGTCGAAAACGGTAGGCTGGTTGGAGTGACTTTCCAAAGAAACACTCTGGAAGACGAAATACCGCAAAGTGGCAAGCCACGCGTTCATTCGATTCCCGAGACTGAGGAAGAATTTCCCTGCGATCTTTTGATCGTGGCGATTGGGCAAACGCGTACTTTAGATATTTTGCCGGAAGGCGTGCATCAGGATCCTGACGATGGTCATCGTACTTCCCATGAAAAAGTTTTCATGGCAGGAGATTTTAACTACGGTAGTCTCGATGTCATCACGGCTGTACAGGACGGCAAGGATGCGGCAGAAAAAATCGACACCACTCTCATGGGTCGTCAGAGGCGTAAGCAGCACATAGCCATTGAGATGACGAATGTGAACGGCGAAACCGGACGCGTGAGAGATCATGATTTGCAGTACCCTGTTTCCATGCCTGTTTTGCCGCTCAATCAAAGAGATGGCACTGCTGAAGTTGAGCTGGGTCATAATCTCGATGGGTTGCAGGTGCATGCTACTCGTTGCTACTGGTGCCAGAACAAATTCGAGATCGACCACGACAAGTGTATCCACTGTAATTGGTGTATCGAAGTCGCTCCCCGCGATTGCATTAACCAGGTGTCACGACTTTTCTATGACGAAGATGGATACGTAGAATCAGCATTGGAAACAACCATCGCCGACGAAGCCACCTATATCTGGATCGACAGCAAGGAATGTATTCGCTGTGGTAAATGTCTCCGTATATGCCCTACAAGCGCCATCACCATGCGCAAGACGGAGCTTTGCAGCTGTTCGACAGAGGAATTTGAAGAGAAGGAAAAAGAGAATCAGCCCTACGGAGCGGTTCCCCACTTCAAGTACTGATCCGGTAGTGTTGCGGCGTTGCCGTAGCATGTATTCAGGCAGTTATGGTACATCGAGAAAAAGGGTACAAGTTTCTGTCTGGAAGTGGTTTGGAGATAGGCGCTTTGCATGAGCCTTGCGTTTTACCCGAGAATTGTAGCGTCTGCTATTTCGATGTAGTTGGTCGAGAAGAGGCTGTTCGCCTTTTCCCGACGCTCGATTCCGAGCTATTCGTGGAGGTTGATGTCGTTGGCGATATCGATAAGCGAGATCTGCGGAAGTTAGGCGAATCGAGTCAGGATTACGTTATTGCCAATCATGTGATAGAGCATGTCGCCAATCCGATTTTCATGATCGAGGATTTGTTTCATATCACGAAAGAGGGTGGCGTGGTTTATCTTTCTGCTCCTGACAAGCGCTATACTTACGATAGAGAGCGTGAGCTGACTACCTTCGAGCATCTAAAGTCTGAATACGAGGAAGGCGTCGACTACGTCACGGACGAGCACTACTTGGATTTCCTAAGGCATGCTGGGAAACATGTGTTTGAGGATCCGAATCGGGACATTCAGGCCGACATTGAATTCAATCGCCAGAGACGGGAGCACGCCCACGTGTGGAATACAGAGACGTTTCTGGCTTTTTTAGAGAATTGCAAGGCTCTGCTATCATTGGATTTTGATATTCTGTATCATTCTCCTGGTGACGAGAATCAGATCGAGTGTCTGGTTGTCATGAGGAAATTGTCATAAGAATAAATACGCTCCTACATGATCGTTTCGAATATTTTTTTCAGCTGCCTCGTCGAGCTTATGAGCTGCTTTCCCCCAAAGCAGGAAAAACCCAAGAGAAACCCTTGAGCGCTATCCTTGCTCGAGGCGTATTTAAAAATTGGAGATAGTGCGATTCCTTGCTTGCCAGCTTCTTCTTGAATGGTTGCCGTTTTGGAGGTGTCCTTGAGAAAAACGGTTACATGCATTCCTCCTTCTCTAGGCCCGATGGTTAGATAGTCCGAACAGTTTTTTTCTAAAGCTTCGATCAGAGAGTAGTAGAGCTTGGAGTAGCGACTACGCATGCGGCGGATGTGTCTCTCGAAATGACCATCATGCATGAATGCCGCTAACGTTGCTTGCATGGCGATTGGCGGGTAGCTTCCCGTCGTTGCTTGCATTTCCTTTAATGCGTCTAGAATTGAAAATGGCGCCACTAGATAGCCGATACGGATATCGGGAAACAGGCATTTGCTGAAGGTGCCCATGTAAAGAACGCGATTGCCTTCGTCGATTCCTTGCATGGCGGGAATAGGCTTTCCTCGATAGCGATACTCGCTGTCATAATCGTCCTCCAGTATCCAGGATTCGGATTCATTAGCCCATTGGAGTAGTTCGAGCCTTCGCCCGATGGGCATGGAGCAGCCGATCGGGTACTGATGGGAAGGTGTTACGATAGCGAGTCCAGCTTTCGGGGCTTTTTTCAATCCATAGGAAACATCCAGTCCGTTCTCGTCTAGTGGAACGGGTATGGCTTTGATTCCATTCTGTCTCAGAGCGGATCTCGTACCCCTGTAGCATGGGTCTTCTATCCAGGCTTGATCTCCAGGTCGTAAAAGCGATCGAACGACCAGCTCTTGAGCTTGTTGGCTTCCTGGGAGAACCAGGATCTGCTTACTTGAGCATCGGACGCCCTTGCGCGTGTTCAAGTAGCTCGCGATGGTGTTCTTCAAAGAGGAATGCCCATCTTCCAGTTCGTAGTTTGCCAGGGAATACGGAGAAGATCTTACATGCTTCGCATATAGTTTCAACCAAGTTTCCGTTGGAAAGCGTTCCATATCTGGAACGCCAATCTGAAAGGGTCGAGGAGGCTTTCCCGCATTCCAAAGTTTATCAGGTGGTTTAGTCTTTAGGACGCCTTTTTTAGTTCCTGAAAGCTGTCGGCTCAAAACGAAGTTTTCGGGCAGTTCATTGGCAACGTATGTGCCTGAGCCATGACGTGTTTCGAAATAGCCTTCAGAGGCGAGTTGATCATAGGCTTGAATAATCGTGTTTCTGGAGACGCCATAATGCTGCGCAAGAGCTCGCGTAGCCGGCAGGCGAGCTCCCGGAAACACTTGACCGTTCAGTATCGTATCTCGAAATGCCTGGTAGATGCGTTCATACATCGGCAAGTCGAGCCGACGTAATCGGGGCAGTTTTGCTTTGTCTTGAACAACTGGCTTTCCTGACATGAAGAGTAAAGTGGTTCTATTGAGTTTATTAGAAATGGATCTACTAATAGATCCACTTTTCTGTTATTCTATGGTCTATGCAATGCGCTCATGCAAGCGAATATCCCATAGCCCAACATTCCAAGTTGAACCGGAGTGCGGGTCGAGGATCCTATGACAAGGAGGCGGTTCACGCTTTGATTGACGAAGCTCCGATCTGCTATGTCGGTTTTGTTCGGGGAGGTAGGCCGTTCGTTATTCCTACAATCCATGTTCGGGACGGCGATATGCTTTATTTCCACGGTGCGAACCAAAGCCGCCTTATTCATGCGATCGGGTCGGGCGAATCCATATGCGTCACGTTCACGATTCTGGACGGACTGGTTTTAGCGCGCTCGGCTTTGCATCATTCCATGAACTATCGTTCGGTAGTGGCATTCGGGACGGGAGAACTGGTTGAGTCTCATTCCAGGAAGATGCACGTATTCAAGTTGCTTGTCGAAAAACTCATCCCTGGTCGATCTGCTGGTTGCCGTATGCCTTCGGATGCAGAAAGAGACGCGACGGCAGTTGCGGGTATTCGTATAGTGGAAGCCTCTTTGAAGAAGCGAGAGGGCCCGCCCGCCGATGGCAAGCCGGACCTGGAGCTGCCCTATTGGGCTGGCGTTGTACCCATAGTTTCGCGACTGGAAGAGCCGATTGCCGATCCGACATTAGACGCCAGCATCGACTGTCCCGATCACGTTCGCTTGCTTGTTTAGCGAAGAAAGGCATTGCCAATCAATTTGGCAGCCTAAATCTCTAACTCAGCATGAGTTCTTTCGAGATCGCTAATCGTACCTTTCAATCCCATTTCGCCAATAACCCGTATCCAGGGCGTGGTTTGATTATTGGTCACTCTCAGGTTGAAGAGAGTTGGCATCAGGTCTATTTCATTATGGGTCGCAGCGAACATAGCCGGAATCGGCGATTCGTAGTCGAGGGATCTACGTTGAGAACCGAGCCTGTTGATGCCTCTAAGGTCGAGGATCCCAGCCTGATTATCTACGAAGCGATGTTCGAGCTGAACGGAAAGTTCATTGTAAGCAATGGCGATCAGACGAAAACGCTCTATGAGGGACTGAACGAGGGAAAGCGATTTGATGAAGCCCTTTCTACACGCGAGCGGGAGCCGGATGCGCCCAACTATACGCCTCGTATTACAGGCATGCTTGAAGTTGATGCTGCTGGCGAACGGATTTCTCTGAACACATTAAAAGGAAACCGTATCAATCCGGAGAATACGGATCGATACTTTTATTATCCTTATCTACCTTCCTCTGGTCTGGGCTATGGTTTGACGACTTACTTGGGAGATGGAAATCCGCTTCCCAGCTTTGCTGGCGATCCTCTGGTTCTTCCGCTTCAAGGAACTGCGGAGGATATTCTGGAATTCTATTGGGAGGCTTTAGATGCTGATAATCGAATTTCGATTGCGGTGAAAACGATTTCCGAGGGCGGAGCGAAATCCGAGATTATTCTTCGCAACAAGTACGAGTAGCTTCCTACAGGTCGAAATCCGCTATTCCGGGCGAAGCGGCGTTGCGAGATGCGTATTCGGCGGCCAGTTTTACCGATTCCTCGATTCTGTATTCGGTTTTATTATACAAGCAATTTAGAATCGTAGCAAAAAACACGTCTCCGCATCCAGTTGCGGAAGTGACTTTCACTTCTTTTTGGGCGATTGATGCCGGTTGATTGCCAAGGTGTTTATACCAGACGGGTCCGTCTCCATCGGTGACGATCCACAAGTCCCCTTGGTGTCTTTCGAAAGCCAGATCGATTAAATCTTCAGTCGATTTCGACGAGACGTCTGCTTCGAAAAGCGTTTCCAGTTCCTGTCGGTTGATTTTAATGACATCTGGGTTCTGCTTTGCCAGCCAGTTCAAACCTGGGCCATAAGTATCTACAGCAAGCGAGAGATTTTCAGGGCGTCGTTCGATTAGTTCTCGTAAAGGCTGCCATGTCGATTCCCTCCAATTGGGGATAACGCCACATATGGCTAGGACGAATTCCTTTTCCTGAGCATCGAGGAACGCCACACTAGACAGTATTGCTTCTAACGATACGATACTATCGACTCCGAGTATCGATGTTTCTACCTTTTTCGCAGGTCTGAGCACGCTTCCGGATCGAGCAACGCAACCTTCGGTAAAGGCCTGGTAGGTAATTCTGTTCTGCTTAAGCCAATCCTCACACCTGGGCCCAAAGGGTCCGCCGGGAAAGCAGATAGCCGTCGAAGCTGCTCCGAGTCTCTGCAGCATCTTAGTTACGTTGATTCCTTTGCCTCCCGTCTGGAAAGACTCCTCGCTGGCTCGACTGGTGACGCCAATTTTCAGATCAGAAATGTAATAGGTCGTTTCCGCCAGCATATTGGCCGTTAGCGTTATGATTTTTGGCATCGATATTTTTACTCTCTATCCGAGTCTGTGGTTCTTATTCATCTTTGCCAAGGCTACAGCCCCGTGAAACTAGCTCTTGTAATCTGAAAGGGTATTTTAGAACTTTGGCGTTCGAGACAGTTTTGGGGATTGGTTCTTAAATCTAGTATGTTGAAAAGCATTTTACGAAAACAGCATTTTGATTCGAAAGACACTGTTTCCCTTGCTCGCGATCTTTTGGGAAAATACCTCGTCGTTGGCTCTTCGAATGGAGATAGGCCTATCGCTTTGCCGATAACGGAAGCTGAAGCCTACGATGGACCTGAAGACCTGGCTTGTCATGCGAGCAAAGGGAAGACCAAAAGAACGGAAGTGATGTTTGGTCAGGCGGGAGCCTGGTATGTCTATTTGATTTACGGCATGTACGATATGCTTAATCTGGTGACCGGTCCTATCGATTATCCAGCGGCCATTCTGATTCGCGGTGTATTAGGAATTTCAGGACCCGGTCGATTAACCAGACGTCTAGAGATCAATCGCGACTTTAACGGAAAGATGGCAAATCCGCGTAATCGACTTCATTTAGAAGATCGAGGCCTAGCCTTCAGCGATTCTCAAATCGATGTGACGCCTCGTATTGGGGTCGACTATGCCAAGGAATGGGCCAGCAAGCCTTACCGATTCGTTCTGAAGAAAGAAGTGGAGAAGGAAATCAGTTCTTAGCCACCAAGGCCTCGCCCGTCAATTCATAGTGATTGAGGCGCATTGAGGCGGTGCCGATACTGGTTTTCAGATCGAAGCGGAGCGGAATGCGACGAGAGTCGGTCGAGATCCAGATAGCGAAGTTGCCCCCTTCTCGGAAAATTTTGCTTTGCGGGTAAGCCGTAACGGGTTCGATACGATAGGCTTCCATTTTTCCGAATCGCGTATTTATATTCTCGGTACCGAATATTTTCATTTCGATAAAGTAGAATTTCCCTCTCGAACTTATTAGCAATGGGTAGACTTCGCCTTCCTGCAAATCCCAGCTTCGTATTTGGAGCAGGGATGAAGCATAGTCGAGCGGATAGGGATAGGGAAGAGGTTTCGTTCCACATCGATGCGGATTGTGGGCATCGAAATGATCCATGGTTCCGTTTTCGTAATCGAAGGTAGTTTTGGTCTCAGAGAGGGTGGAGCGTGTTTTCCCATTAACCACGTTTGTATCCATTCTCCAATGATCCGTATCGAGTACTGTTTCTGCTTTGAGGGTCATAGGGTAGAAGGAGCGAATCAGTCCTTTTGATGCCGTCTCCATTCGGATGACGAATTTTTCTCCCGCTGTTTCGTTCTTTCGATCCGTTTCGATGACAATTTGGCCGGCCTTGCGAAAGATCCCCCATTGAGCGTGAAACGTGAACTTTTCTCCTGGCTTGAACGCTCTTCCGCGGATTGAAGCGTCGGCGAAATGGGCTTCAGGCCATTGCAGATTTTCTTCGGGGATGAGAGTAGAATCCTCAGCCAGCGGGTCCTCTTTCTTTTTGGAATTTCCCTTATCTGCCGAAGCTCCTATACCTCCCAAAGCCACTAGCAGGACGGCGCTCAATCTAAAAAGCTTCGTTGTATCCATGTGTAACGCTCGTTTGGTACAGCCAGATGTTTTGATGATCAATTTTTACCGAAGTTCCGATTATTGAAGAGCTCTACGATTTTATAGCAATCGTCAGTTTCCAGTCTTACTTTCATTTTCAGTGGCGGCGCAAAGCCTTTCGCATTGCTCCAGCGTATCGATTTGATCGAGGGTCTTGTCGGTACGAATCCGCTTTATGCGAGGAAATCTCAATGCGAATCCCGAATCATGACGCTGGCTTCTTTGAATAGTGTCGAAGGCTATTTCCAGCACTGTGTCCGGTTTTACGATTTTTCTATATCCTTCATTTTCAATGGCTTGTTCTTTAAAGTGGTAGGTTAGGCGCTCGATCTCCGTGTCTCTCAAGCCGGTGTAGGCCTTGCCGATCGTCTTCAATTCACCGGTCCTTTCATCCCTCACAGCGAAGGTGTAGTCGGAGAGTACGTCCTTGCGTTTGCCGTGGCCATATTCCGCCGCCACGACCACAACATCCAAAGTGGCATACGCTTTTTTGAGTTTAAGCCAGGAATTGCCACGCCTGCCGGGAGTGTAGTTAGAACTGGGATCCTTCAACATTAGTCCCTCATTTCCTCGTTTTCTAGCTGATAAAAAAGCTGCTTCGATGGCCTTGGCTCCCTTGATTTGATAAGCGGGAGCTATACGTGCCGAAGCGTTCGCGTTTAGCTGATCCATTCTATTCCTTCTTTCGGAAAGTGGCTCTTTTAACAGGCTGATTCCCTCCATCCAGAGCAAATCGTAGAGCCAAAGAATAACAGGAACTTCTTCCCCCAAAAAAAGATCGGCTCCTTTTCTTCCCAAGCGTCTTTGGAGATCAGCGAAAGGCAGTGGTCTTTCGTTGTCCCAAGCCACAATCTCTCCATCACCAATGAAATTTTGAGTTACCTCACGCACGGCCGCTACGATTTCGGGGAATTGATGCGTGATAGGATTCAGGTCTCTACTGTAGAGTTCTACGCGCTCGCCAACCTTGTGGATTTGGCATCGAATGCCGTCATACTTGTCTTCAGCCCACACGGTTTCTCCGAGTCGTTTAACGATTGATTCGCCATCCGGTTCCGGGTTTGCCAGCATGAATTGAAGTGGATTGAAAACTTCCAGACGAATCTCCTCCAGACGATTCTCTTTAGCGGCTAGGACTACCTTAACGATATCGCCGCATCTCAAGTTGGCCTCTCGCGTTTCGCCCTTATCTACTTCGTAGCAATTGGCTATCGCTTCTTCTACGAGCCCCTCTTTCATACCGATTCGCAGATCTCCGCTGATGATTTTCATCAGATATTTTCCTTCCAAGGGAGCGAGCTTGCGAAACTCTTCAGTCAGGATGGAATGCCGGAAAGTCGGGCTTGGAGCCATCGCCAGATTTTCGAAAAGCAAGCGTATCTGATGAATGGATCTCTGAGGCTTTGTATTCAAACTTTTGAGCAAGGCGACGGCAACGTCAGAGCTGTCACGAATATCCTTATATAAAAACTTGAAATCGGCCTCGCTTGCTTGAGCTGCGCCAAGTATCGACTGTTTGATAAGCGACCAGCCGATGTTAAGTCTATGCCCCGATGATTGCGGAAAGGGCCGACCTGTTAGAAAGAGACAGGTGTAAGCAGCATCTTCGGGCTTTTGCTTCTTGAGGTGTTTGGCGAGCAGTTCGACTTTCTGGTTTTTACTATCAGTATCGCCAATAGCGTCACAGAGTTGGCAAAAACGCAAAAAAGCCTCTGCGGGCAGATTTTCCGCGTCCTGCTCGCTATTTTCGGCGACATTGGAAAATCGCTTGCTAGGCAGTTCGACCTCGATGTCGAAAGACATCTGATTCTCTTTCCCAAGGGCAAAGGCATCATAGCCATCATTCCTCAAGGTCTGAGCGAACTCTTCGGCAAATCCATGCATGGTAAGGATTTTCGATGGCTGGACACGTGAAACCATTTCTTGCAGATCCAAGAAGTCCGCGTGGTCGGAAAGCGGGAAGACCTTATCGCATTGAAATCGATAAATGGCGTTTGGATCATTGGCCCACCCTGAAAGCATAGCGGTCTTTCGATTCTGAATACGCTTTAGCCAACTTGACTTGCTGGACAAAGGCGGGGAGATGATCACATGATCCGCATAGCTGGATTCTTCGAAATCCTTGAATGCTGGAAATTCGATGCCGACGTCCATGCAAGCCCGCGTAAGCTTGGCTGGCTGCGGGTGCATCATGATTTTCAAGTTCGCCTTTTCCAAGCATCTTAGAGCTTCTTGGCTTTTACCTAGCGAATAGCCAAAAAGAACGGGAACCTCTCCGTTTTCGATCGTTTCCTGGCAAAAGCGAATGAGGTCCTCAACCACTTCCTGGGCCGGAGGAAAAACGTACCGAGGCAGGCCATAAGTTGTCTCCATAATCAGGATATCCGCTCGAGGGGCTTGGCAAGGCTCAGCCGATTGGCCTGGCGTTAGTTTAAAATCACCTGTGTAAAGTAGGGATACTCCCTCTTTTTCTAGCCACAGCATGGCTGAACCAATGATATGACCAGCTGGATAGAGCGTAGCGTTAATGCCGGGTTCGATCTCGAAGGGCTCTTCGAATTTATGGATCCGCCATTCTCTTTCGCCACCAATCCGCTCCTGTATCAGTCTAGCGGTTACGTCGCTACAAAGAATCGATTGGTGATCCCCCAGATGATCGAAATGAGCGTGTGAAACGAAAGCTTTCTCTATGGGTTTCCTCGCATCGAGTCGCCAGCCGATTTCCGGCAAATAGATTCCATTGTCGAGCTTGACTTTCCACGTCATGGAACTGATTGGGGCCTTTTTATATGCCTCTACGATCTAGGCTGAGCCTGCCTGGTCCGATCAATATAAGGGCCAAGAAGGTAAGCCCCAGCTGAGTCATCACTAGAATGTGGGGTACGGAGTCGCCCGTGATCAAAGCATTGGCAACGGCGAAGCCCATGACGACTGTCAGGAAGGCTGCAATGCCTCGGGTAAAGAGACCTACTACAATAAGCAGTCCGCCAAAAGATTGAGCCATCAGCGAAGCCAGGCCAAAAAACAAATGTAGGGAATCAACACCTACAAGGCTCATCGCTTCTCCCGTATCTTTCCAAACGTCCGGTCCGCCGATGAAACGAGGAAAGCCATAATAGGCGATCAGCGAGCCAGCGCCTAGTCTCAGTAAGAGAACTCCAATAAAGTCAAATCTGCTGAGGTAGTTGAGGGAGAATTTCATTTATTCGCGTTGCTAAATGGATGGGAAGCTTTCCTGTAATTTTAGAAAGCCGCTCGTGTTGTTTGATCCATGCAAGCGCATTGCCGGAATATGGCAACGCGAGATCTATTTTAATAGAAGCCAACCTTTTTCCACGCACTCCTCGATGAGCGATTCGGCGAATTGCCAAAGCTCTTGGCTACCACTCTCGATCCTGCTGTTTACTCGCCGAACATCTTCGGCTGTTATGCCGTGATCATTCCAGGCTTTGCCCTCCGCTAAGTAATTTAGCAGCATTGGGTGCATCCGATCGATGGTTTTGGCAAAGATAGCCTCTTTCGATTTCCCTGCTTCGAACTCTTCCCAAATCTCGCGGTAGGCTCTTTCTTGATCTTCCGGGAGCATTCCAAAAATTCGGTCTGCTGCCTGGCTTTCCTTTTCGTACTGGCTTTTCTTCGCCTCCTCGTCGTAGATGTAGGTGTCGCCCGCATCGATTTCCACGATGTCGTGGATGATAGCCATTTTCAGGACCTTGAGCAGATCCAGGTCGGGCTGATTAGAATGCTCGATAAGAATCATGGCCATCAGGCAAAAGTGCCATGAGTGCTCGGCGTCGTTCTCGTGGCGCGATTGGTCGCTGATGTAGGAACGTCGAAAAACGTTCTTTACCTTGTCAACTTCCGCGATGAAGGCGATTTGCTGTCGGAGACGATTCGAGGGAGACATGAAATAAAGCTATTCTCTGTTTTTTGTATCCAGATTTATGGTGACGGGACCGTCGTTGATGAGAGCTACTTTCATGTTGGCTGCAAAGACGCCCGTTTTGGGTAGCTTCCCCGTTTGCCTCTTAAGTTCTTCGACCAACTCCTTGTAGAGAGCATTGCCCAATTCGGGTGGGGCCGCATCGTTAAAGGAGGGGCGATTCCCTTTTCTTGTCGAGGCGATAAGCGTGAACTGGCTCACTACTAGAATTTCTCCAACTATCTGGGAAAGATTCGTATTCATTTGTCCCTCTTCGTCCTCGAATACGCGCATATTGACGATTTTTCGGCTCATCCACTGAACGTCCTCA
The DNA here is from genome assembly GCA_028281165.1 of Opitutaceae bacterium. Classification (GTDB taxonomy): domain Bacteria; phylum Verrucomicrobiota; class Verrucomicrobiia; order Opitutales; family Opitutaceae; genus JANQRT01. The sequence continues at coordinate 29,509 of JANQKI010000136.1, forward strand.
TGCGTATCCTCTTTGTGGACACCAAGCAGAACGAGCAGTCCTCTGCCAATAGAAGAGTGAACCTTGCCGTCGATCGTAACCGAAGCTTCGCTTACGCGTTGAACGACGGCCTTCACAGCGGGATTTATTCGAATTCGACTACTGGATCGATGTCCTTTTCGTAGTCGACGCTTGGCTGCAGAAAGCCGAATATCTTGAGAAACTCTTCCTGATAACCGGCGAAGTCGGTTAGCTCGTCTATGTTTCCCGTTTCCACCTTCGGCCAAACCTCAGCAACCGCTTCCTGAATTTCAGATTTCATTTCTAAATCGTCCATACGAATCAGTCCGAGCTCGTCTTGGGGCACATCGCCGGATCCGTTGTAAAGGCGTTCGGAAAACAGTCGCTGCATCTGCTCGATACACCCTTCGTGTCCACCGAGCTCCTTCATGACTTTGAATAGGATAGTGATATAGAGATTAACGCCGGGGATGGCGGAGCTGGATTGCGTCACTACCGCTTTGTTTACCGACACATAAGCTTGGCCGTTAAGGCCTTCTAGATTTTCGTTGATGGCTTTCTTAGCTCTTCGCAGATCAAGCTTTGCTTGTCCGATGGTGCCATCCCTGTAAACAGGCCAAGTTGCTTTGGGACCTATGTAATCGTAGGCGACGGTTTTGCAGTTTTCGGCCAAGACATCGGCATCCTTTAGGGCCTGTATCCAAAGTTCCCAGTCTTCGCCGCCCATCACCTTAACAGTATTGCGAATGTCCTCATCAGTCGCCGCTTCAAGCGTAGCTTCTTCGATCGTCTTCTTGTCTGTATCCAAATACTTATTGGAATACGCGTTGCCAATTGGTTTCAGAACGGATTTATAGACTCCTCCGGTTTCCGGGTCCGTTCTGCGAGGAGCGCCGATCGAGTACACCAGCAAATCGATTTTCCCCATGTTGGCCTTAGTGCGCTTAATGGCCTCAGCTTTAATTTCCTTCGAAAACGCGTCTCCATTGATACTGCTGGCATAGAGGCCTGCGGACTTGGCTTCTTTCTCGAAGGCAACTGAATTGTACCAGCCTGCCGATGCGCAGCGCCCTCGCTCGGATGGACGTTCGAAAAACACGCCAAGCGTATTGGCATTGCTTCCGAATGCCGCCGCTATCCTAGAAGCGAGCCCGTAACCCTGCGAAGCTCCTACCACGAGTACGTTTTTCGGACCACCTTCAATCACGCCTTTGCTTTTTACATGGTCGATCTGATTTTTCACGTTGGCAGCGCAGCCGTCAGGATGAGCCGTTATGCAGATGAATCCCTTAACTCTAGGTTTTATGATCATATGAAAGTCGATTTGTGAGAAGCGATCGGAGGTCCGAAAGACCAGTCCTTGTCAGGAGTAGGGCGTTTATTTGGAATACTTTATGAGTATTATCCAGTCTAAAGCTTTTCTGGCCGCAATCAGGGAAAAGAAGAAGCCGTTTGCCAATTCGAAAAGCGATGGTTTCATAAAAGGGCCATTCCGATTATGCCGATAACGAGAAGAATGCCCAAAATGCTAAGGATCATCCTTTCCTGTTTTGTGGTTTTAAATAACATACGCGAGGAAGTTGGATTGAAGGTAATTGTGGGTAAGGAGATTTTCATATGAAAGCTTTTTTCAGGCTATTGGCGGGCGTGACCCTGCTGGTTCCTTCCTGGTTGCAGGCCCAGGACTATACTCTGGGTCCTTCGGACGCCGAGCAGGCTGTGGTCGAACTTATCTCAGATGTGGCAGCAATCCAACCTGGTCAGTCCTTCGAGATTGGACTGCGTATGAAGCTCGATTCTCACTGGCATGTCTATTGGGTAAATCCCGGCGACACTGGTTTACCTCCGACTATCGAGTGGAACGCTCCAGAGGGTTTTGAATTTGGAGAACTCGAGTTTCCGACGCCTGAGCGCATTCCGACCCCGCCTTTCGTTTCTTATGGCTATGAAGGCGATATCGTTTTTCTGACGACGGTTAAAGCTCCTCAAGAGCTGTTACAATCTGAAACGGTGACTATTCAAGCCGATGTGGATTGGCTTATTTGCAAAGATGTCTGTATTCCTGGCAGCGCCCAGTTAGCCATCGAGCTGCCATTTACGGAAGCAGGCGATAGCTTTGCGCCTTCGCCGGATTTGGATCGAATGGTTCGGGCTCGCGCCGCTATTCCTGGTTTAGCCGAAGGTGGCAGGCTCACATATGAGAATCTCGAAAGCGCTATTGAAGTAACCTTTGATTGGGCCGGCTTCCAAAACGCTTCTTTGGGAGACGTCTACTTTTTCGTTGAACAAGAGTCGGTCGTCGATTCAGCCAAGGAGCAATCGCATCGTTTCGATGGTTCGAAGCTGGTTGTTTCCGTTCCGAAATCTGAATACTTTGCTGGGGAACTATCACGCGTATCGGGAATCCTTTTCAACGATTCAGGATTTTCGGCTATTGGAGGCGCTACTGCTGTCTATTTTGATTCAGCGAAAGTCATGGCGGCGACAGCTGATCCTCCGGTTATCGCGTCGCATTCAGACCTTACCATCTCTTTCGCTCAGGCGCTTCTCTTCGCCTTTCTGGGCGGAATGATACTTAATGTCATGCCCTGCGTGTTCCCGGTTCTTTCGATTAAGATAATGGGTTTCGTGCAACAAGCTGGCGAAGATCGGAAGAAAATTCTGTATCATGGGCTTGTATACGCCTTTGGCGTATTGGTTTCGTTTTGGATTCTGGCGACAATCTTTCTTCTATTGCGGGCTGGTGGAGAAGCCATTGGTCATGGATTTCAGCTGCAGAGCCCAGGATTTCTAGCGGTGATGCTGTTTGTCATGTTCGTTTTCGGGTTGAGCTTGGCGGGCGTTTTCGAAATGGGCACTTCGGCTATCGGTCTACAAGGGAAGGTCAGATCCGATGGCTATACGGGTTCCTTCATGACGGGTGTTTTGGCTACGGTTGTGGCTACTCCCTGCACAGGCCCCTTTATGGGACAAGCTCTTGGTCTTGCCGTGACGCTGCCCATGGCTCAGGCAATCATTGTATTCACTTTCTTGGGAGCCGGTATGGCGTTTCCCTACGTTCTTTTGTCGGCTTTTCCGAAGCTCATTCAGACGCTTCCGCGACCGGGGCCTTGGATGGAGACTTTCAAGCAATTGATGGCGTTCTTCATGTTTGCCACTTGTATCGCCCTGTTTTGGCTTCTCAGTAGCCATCTTGATAGCAACGGCCTAGCTATCGTTCTGATCGGATTGCTGGTGGCAGCTCTTGCCGCTTGGATCTATGGAAGGTGGTCCACGCCCGCCAAGAAAACGCCAGTTCGTATCTTCGCCTCTATTTCCGCTCTGGCTTTAGCTGTCATTTCTTTGTTGATACTTATTCCAGATCAAAAGGCTTTGGCCGCTGCCACAACCGAAGTGATCGAAGGCAAATCAGTCGACAGCTATGGGCTGGTTTGGGAGAAATACTCGCCCGAACTGGTGGCCCAGCTGCAGAGCGAAGGGAAGCCAATGTATATTGATTTCACGGCTGATTGGTGCGCGATTTGCAAGACTAACAAACTTCGTGTTTTCTCTTCTTCCAAAGTAAAGGAGAAACTCGCTGATCTTGGCGTCACCCTTATCAAAGGCGACTGGACACATCGCGATGCGACCATCACCCGAACTCTGGAATCCTTTGGCCGTATCGGTGTGCCGCTAAATCTGATCTACACGGGGGTGCCCAATGCCGAGCCGCTCATTTTGGACAACACGTTGAGTGCGGGCTATGTACTCGATCAACTGGAAAGCGTGAAACCTTACGATAGTGGCGCCCTTGCTTCAAGTAGCCTCTAATACTGCCGTCTCAGATTGCTAGGCAGAATGCCGAGTTCCTCTCGGTACTTCGCGACCGTACGACGAGCGATTTTGAGATCCTTTTCCTTCAGTCGTGAAACGATCTCTTGATCGCTTAGCGGTTTGGCAGGATTTTCCATCGAGACAAGCTGCTGGATCATTTCCTTGACGCTTGTATTCGAAATAGCCTCACCGTCGCTGCTCTTGTAGCCAGGGGTAAAAAAGAATTTCATTTCGAATACGCCGTGTGGCGTATCCATATATTTATTGGCGATGGCTCTGCTAACGGTTGTTTCGTGAACACCCACTGCTTCGGCCACTTGAGTCATAGTGCATGGACGTAGTTTGGATACGCCTTCTTCAAGAAAGTCCTCTTGGATTTTCACGATCTCGTTGGCGATTCTCTCAATCGTTTGCTGCCTTTGCTCGATGGAGTTAATGAGAAATCTCCCGGACCTCATTTTCTCTTGAATGTAGTCTTTCTCTTGTTTCGAGAGCGTTCCCTTAGCCATCATTTCCTTGTAGGCAGAACTAATACGCAATCTAGGAATGTAATCACTATTCAATGACACTTTCCATTTGTCCTCGTCTTTCTCCACCACTACGTCAGGAAGAACGGCTCGATTGTTGTCTTCCGAGAAGCGACGGCCGGGAGCTGGATCGAGTAGAGAGATTTCCTCGATGGCTTCTTGCACGTCGTCCACGTCGATACCCATTTTACGAGCGATATCTGGAATACGTCTCCGGGTGAGCAGCTTAAAGTGTTTCTGGACTATCTCGTAGGCATTGGAGCCTTGCCTGCGTTTCATCTCCAATTGCGTAGCAAGGCAGTCCTGCAAATCGAACGCTCCGATTCCCGGGGGGTCGTAGGATTTCAGGATTTTATGGGCCTCCTGCATTTCCGAGAGAGATAGACCAGATATCAGCGCGAGATCTGAAAGAGGGGTAGTGAGAAAACCGCTATTATCCAAGCTGCCAACCAAGTACTCAATAGCTTGTCGCTGTGGCGGTGTGATGTCCGAGAGAGAGGCTTGATCCAGCAGGTGTTCCTGTAGTGAGGTTTCACTTACTAGGGAGTTAAAGAAATGCTCGCGTCGCTCCTGGTCTTCTGTGGAGAAGCTTTGGGCTCCACCCGCTTCTGCCATGTAGTCTCGCCAGTCTTCGCTTAATTTGTTTAGGATCTCAAAATTCTCCTCGAATTTTATCTCTTCGGTGTTCGAGTTATTGTCCTCCGACGCGTTTTCCTCTTTAGGCTTTTCGGGAGCGCTATCTTCCAAGCTCACGTTCTCCATGGGAAGTTCTTCGAGCGAGGGGTTTGTTTGAAGCTCCTCTTGAATGGTAGCCCTCAGATCGAAAGCGGCAACTTGAAGGATCTTAAGCGACTGTCTTAGCTGTGGCGCAAGTACTAGGGATTGCGTCTGTCTCTGTCGCAATTCCTGATTAAAACCTTGGGCGCACATAGTGGTAGATTGACTTGGAGATTGTTCTTTTTATTTTAGAGGAGGTTTCGCATTGGCGTTCTTATCGCCATGAATCAGTTTGGATAGAAGGAGGAAATTTCACATTTTGCAAGCAGGTTGAGAGAGATTAGCGCGATTTATGCTACGTCAAAGAAAAAGCGCGATTTGCGCGTAAAAATTGCCTATCTCTTCTTGGCTGATTGACTTCTTTCCGAGACCATTATTGGAGGAAAAGATTATGATTACGATTACGCCTAACGCCGCTACCAAGGTCAAAAGTCTCCAGGAGGAAATGGGAGTCGATGGCAAACTCATGCGCCTCTTTGTGGAGTCGGGTGGCTGTTCCGGATTTCAATACGGCATGTCCTTCGACGAAAAGAAGGAAGACGATCAGATTATCGATAGCGAGGGTGTTCAAATCCTGATCGACGAAACTAGCTTGGCCTACCTCGATGGAAGCGAGGTGGATTTCGATGATGGTCTGAATGGAAAGGGCTTCGAGATCCGCAATCCGAACGCGGAAAATACCTGTGGTTGCGGCAAATCCTTTAGCTGATTAGGCTGAAGAAAATAGGACGTATGGGTCCTATAAGATCTGATCTATGAGTCTTGGTTTACGCTTTCCCAATGTGAAGAGCCACGGTTCCGAAGGTCATTGGGATGGCTTCGACCTTGCTGAAGCCGGCCTCTTCTAGCTCTTTAGTTATCCCTTCTCGGTCAGGGAAAGCCTCGATGGAGGAGCAAAGGTACTGATAGGCTTCTCGATTGCCGGTGATGAAGCTGGCCGCGGCGGGCAGGAAATGCTTTAGATAGAAGTAGTAGAAAGGTCGATACAAGGCGTTAGGCTGTGAGAATTCGAGTATGAATACGTGGCCTTTCTTTGCGTTGAGGACCCGTTTCATCTCTATAAGCCCCTTGTGCCTATCAGCAAGGTTCCGGTAGCCAAACGAAATGGTGATGGCATCGGTTTCCTCGTCCGCTAGGGGTAGATCAAGCACATCGCCTATGGAAAAGCTTATGCCTTTGTACCCAGATTTATGTTTTTTCAATTCCGCCTCATCGAGCATGGGTTGGCAGAAATCCATCCCGCGAACGCTCGTTTCCAAGGGAAGTCCCTCTCTTAAGGCAAAAGCTACATCTCCGCTTCCCGTGGCTAAATCCACTACTGATCTGGGATTTCGGTACGCGACTTCCTCTACCAATCTTTCCCGCCAGATCTGATCGACCCCTATGCTTAGTAGGCGGTTCGCCAGGTCGTATCGACCTGCGATACGACCAAACATAGCATTCACTTTTTGGGCATCAGGCATAACGTGAGCCTCGAATTGCTGCAGGGCTAGCTGGAATGCTTGGCCCTCTTATCACTCCTTGGCTTGGCTATCCTTTTCCGCTTGTCGATAGCTGCTGACTACCCAGGCCGACAGCTCTTTTTCAGCATCTTGAGCCACTTTCTCGCTGATCTGGAAGACCCTCTGGCCGGTGTTGCGCGAAATGAGCGTCAACCCGTGATGAAAATCGCGAAACTTCTTTTCGCAAAGAGCCCGTATTGTCTTATCTTTTTGAATACTTTCATCGACTAGAGTGTCGATAGCTTCTCTGGAAAATTCTAGCTTGAAACTATGTTGCTGCTCGAAGCGTTCGGCGAAACTCTTCACTTCGTCTCTCAAGGCTACCCTATGACTATCCACATTGTCATGTAGCATTTGCTTCAATACGGATTGAGGATCGGCAACTGTGTCTTTGGTGATCTTCAGTTTTTTGATATAGGTAGAGGGAAGCTCGAACTTGAAGTCGCGAAAAACACGTTCAAGTACGGTCATCAGTCCCCTTGCGCCGGTCCTTTCCTCGTAGGCTTTTTCCGCAATGAGCTCTAACGCTTCGGCCTCGACGTCCAGTTCTATTTCGTATCCATCAAAGTCCAACACATATTGACGTAGAATGCTTCCCTCGGAAGTGGTCATTATTTGCATGAGGTCTTTTGGCTGAAGAGGCAGGCAGTTAACTCTTACCGGCAAGCGGCCGATGAATTCGGGCTCAAAGCCGTAGTCTATGAAATCGAGTGTTTCAACAAGGTTGAGATAGTTCTCTTTTTCGCTTTCCGATTGCTCGTTGATGGCACTAAAACCGACCGTCGAACTCGTGACTCGCTTTTTCACGTTTTCCTCTAGCCTGTCGAACGCGCCGCTGACGATGAATAGGATGTGCTTGGTGCTGATGGCCTTCTTGCGTGGCTTACCTGTCTTCTGAAAGTCCATCATGGCTTGCATCTGGCCTAGGAGGTCTGTTTGGCTTTGCAGGTTTACCTCCGTATCTTCCATCAGCTTGAGCAAATTGATCTGCACGCCTCGACCGGAGACATCGCGCCCGCCAATTTCCGTCTTTCCAGCGATTTTATCGATTTCATCGATGTAGATGATGCCATATTGGGCTAAGTCTGTGTCGCCATCCGCGTTTTTAACCAAATCCCTGACCAAGTCCTCGACATCGCCTCCTACATAGCCTGTCTCCGAGAATTTCGTAGCATCGGCCTTTACGAAAGGAACGCCGATCAGCTTGGCGATATTTCGCATGAGGTAGGTTTTTCCCACTCCTGTAGGACCAAGCAAAATAATGTTCTGCTTTGCGTAGTCTTGCTCCTTAAGTTCCTCGTTTTCAATACATTGCCGAACATGATTGTAGTGGTCGCAGATGGCTACGGAGATTACTTTTTTCGCCTCTTTTTGCTGAATGACGAATCGATCCAAGTAGTCGCGAATCTCCTTTGGCTTAAGGTTGAATTCTCGAATTCGCTGTAGAACCTCCTCCCTTTTTTTCCCTTCTTCGTCATCTGCCTTGGGTGGTTCTTGCTCGCCCTTTTGGGCAACACCACTCTGGCCTACGGGAGAGTCGGGAAACGGCATAAATACTTTCCCTTGCTTGAAGATGTCCTGCAAATTCTTCTGCAGTTCCTGAAATGGGTCATTCGGGTCTTTTGGATCCTTTTCCTCACTCATTGGTGGGGAAATTGCATGGCTTTGAGATTGACGCAATCTAAAGCGTGTAAGTAGCCTATAACGTATTCAACCACAACGTCGTAACTAGCCAACTCGCCATGTCTAACAATCTCACAAAGCGTGATATAGTTCTCAAAATTTTTGAGAAGACCAAAGAGATTCCACAGAGCAAGATACAGGAGACGGTGCAGATGACGCTCGATATCATCCTCGATGCGTTAGCCGATGGCCGCAATGTCGAGTTGCGTAATTTCGGCGTTTTCGAGGTTCAGAAGCGCAAAGCGCGTGTTGGACGCAATCCTAACAAACCTGAGACGGATGTCGTCATTCCTACCCGAGCCGTGGTGAAGTTCAAGGCCGGCAAGGTCTTGAAAGCCCGCATAAAGGATATCGATTTGGAAGGTCTTTGATCGAATCGATCTCTTGACTCTTTGCAAAGGCGGCCTATGCCGCCTTTTTTATTATCCGAATCTCCGTTTTCCCAAAATGGTGATTCTCCCGAACTGAATTAATCCTCATGCCTAACTTTCAAGCGCTTCCTGGCTTTCGCGAATTCTATCCTGAAGACTATGCGGAGCGTCGTCATGTTTTTCAGATCTGGCGGCAAGTAGCCCGTCGATTCGGTTTTCAGGAATTCGATGG
>JANQKI010000199.1 GCA_028281165.1 Opitutaceae bacterium
CTCCGGATCGAAGGTCTCCGCCTGCCACATCTCGATCGGATTGATCGCCGTGCTGGGCACGAAGTTGGCGCCAACAAGCCAAGGCAGCTCATCGTACCAGGCGTTGGCCTTTTCAGCGCTCCATCTCTCGCTCGCGAGACCTGAAGAACCAAGGCTCAAAGCAACAGTCGTAATCATTATTTTTCTTAGCATAAAGGGTATGGTTAAAATTAGAATTCATGGGCGCGAAAGGTTCCTCTCCTAAAGCATTCCAACTCTACTTCCCAAAGCGCCCTTAGAACTAGAGCAGCAACGCATACTTAACTGTCTCAAATCTATGAATACAGAATGGAATTCCCCTCTCCCCTTCCAGCCTTTTCGACTGAGCGGCTCGCAAACAGGCGAGTCGCTCAGCCGTTTGAGAAGGGATATGAACTTTCCGCTTCGATTAGAATGAGAAAGTATTGGTCAGGAAGAATTCCTTTGTGGGAGGATTACGTACCACCGCCACAGTACCGTCCGGATTCGTGACAACAGGGATGTAATCGTCGCCTCCGATGAGGTTGCGGACGTTCAATTGAATCTTCCAATCGATTGGACGATCACGGAGACTCAGCTGCCTCTCGTAGCTCACCCAAGCATCTCCATTGAGTTCCTCAGGACCGAGAAACGGCCTGGATACAATTGGAGTGACAACGCCGTCATCAACCTCGGTCTCGTAACCGGTCGCGATCGCGCTTTGCCAGCGCAAAGCGCCGCCAACCGTCACGCCTTTGAAACGCGAGTCGTCAAGAAACGAATACGTACTGATCAAGTTGATACGCTCCTTTCGTTGTTCGAGAGAAACGGTACCGTCTTTCCCCCTCAAAGCGTTGAGGCTGTTTACGTTCCCGTTCCAACTCCGAGCCATCGGAAAGTATTCGAAAAGCGAAGGAGTGAATGTCACTACGTCAAGACCTCTCGATACGATATTCTGAGCTACGGCAGTAACAAATTCGCCGGCCACTGGGGCGGAATCGCTCGTAACGGTTTCCTGCTTTCCATAGTTGAGCATTACCGACCAGCTCTCGTTTATATTTCCAACGAGATCGATTTCGAACCCTTCAGCGACTGCGTTGGTGGTCACGGCTTGACCAGGATTTGGATCCACCAGTACGGTACGCCCGTCTGGGCCGAACCGGATGTTGAACAAGTCCTGCTGGGTCTGAGGCAGCAAGCCGATGATGGCGTCGTACATTTGTTCATACGATGTGATATTCGGCGTCAGATTAGGTCGCGTATCCAAGCCCGTCATCAAAGCGTCTTCGAAAGCGATCCCATTTAGCTCGGCATCCTTCCAGAACCGCAACCATCCCGTCATGCCAGGAGCGCCAGGGCCACCCGACGCGGTCGCATTGGCTTGTTCGAGCTCGAACCAATTCACCCGAGCCGAAAGCCGACCATCACGCGTCGCAAAGGTGAAACCATACTCTTTGGTTGATCCCGACTCAGGGGGGATCTCATCGCCATTGAAATCCCGGCGGGCTCTGGTGGGCACAAAACTCTCGGATTCGTTGTAGTGCACGCTGAGACGAGATCCGCCCGGTAGTTTCAGCAGGTTTTCAGGCAGATGCCCCACTAAGCTCCAAGTGACGGTCTCGTCGCTTACTTCGGAAATTTGACCTGCATGATCGGGATTCGATTCGTCCGAGAGACGGATCCGTCTACGGTCGAATTCGCCGCTGTCAAGAAGGCCATCCGCATTGGCGTCTGGCGTTGCGGCAAGGAAGTTGGCCAATGTAATGTTCTCGATCGTCTTGACCGAATCGTCCCTCCATCCTATCAAGCCGACTAGATTGCCATCGAAGAAGAACGACTGCAAACCCAACGACTTCGCATCGTTTTCAGTACGCCGGATGCTTCCGCCATTCAAAGTCCGGTAGACTTCGAAGGTTTCGGATTCTAGAGGAGCGCTCGGATCGGTCGTGTTGATTGGGCTCCTGAAGAACGAGTGGAAGTGATTGATGGCCCTATCGCCTGGCAGGGGAGCAGGAAAGCTCGCGAATTGAGTCAGGCGAACGTCCGACACGCTCTGAATATCCGAATCCAAGAGAGAATCGCCAAGGTAGACGATTAAAGGAACATTGCGCCGCTCTCCATTCAAGCGGTCGTTAACGAGCTGTCTAATATCGAAGGGCGAGCCAGGTATGTTAATCCACTTGTTCCGATCAGAGGTACTAGTGATCTCGGCCGAGTCTTCACTAAAGAATCCGGTAAACACATGGCGGCCAAGTTTACCCAGAAAGCCGTCTTTATCCGCGAAATCCAGTTCGTAGAAAGCGGTAACACGTTTGCTTTCACGCTCTCTGTTATTGAAGAAATGCGGCGTCGCGAAGTCGACCATGAATGGACGACCTAGATTCGGATTGGGCCGTCCGTTGGTCAGGTACTCGCTGACATCAATGCGGATTTCGTTGCCTCGAAAAGCGTTTCCCTGAAAGGTACCTCCACCGAACGGATCGTAATACCCGTTGTCAAAGCTCTGCCGGTCATAGGCCAACTCGATACCGCCTTTCCCATTGAAAAGCTCCTGCTCCAAGGAAACGCTCTGCACCTCGAACTCGGTGTTGCGGTAAGGCACCGTGCCTGCGGCAGACAGATTCTGGTTATCGAAGACGTTGCGGTCGTTGATGGTCGGAACGGTGAAGCCAGGAGCAATGTCGCTTCGCCCGAAGATCGGGAAGGTCGCCCAAGTATCCTGCCTAAAAGGATAGTCTTCAATCGAGCGCCAAAGCGTGCGGGCGGGCATGCCAGCGACTTCAGGGAAGCCTGGAATCCCCATGCTGGGCGCCTGAAGGTCCGGCTGGGCATAGTACATGGCCATATTGATGAAGAAGGGCCTCGAAATCAGGAACGGCTGATTGAGCTCGTCCACCGATCCGACGCGATTGTCGACGGTTGACTTGAAGACGAATCCTTCGACCCAATTGTCCGGCAAGGTCACGCCCGTAAACTGCTCCAGGGATCTGCTAGGAGGCGCGAACCAACCAGATAGGGAGTCGCCAGGAGGGGTGATTTTGGGCGGAACGCCGCTGATGTCTCCGAACTCAACATTCCCGCGAAGAGAAGTGCGGCCCAATATTCCGTCGTCGGATCCCTTATACAGCACGGCGAGCGCGTCGGCGTACAAACGGCGGTCCTTTTTATAGGTCGGTCTCTGCTGGTAATTCGTTTCATCCTCCAGAAGAGAAACCCGCAGGGCCAAACGGTCTTTTATGAGGATCTTGTTGGCATCGAAGACAAAGCGCTTGCTGCTTCTCTCGCCGATTCTGAACTCGAAGCTCCCGGAATCCTTGCCGAGAGTCGCCTTATTAAGCGACTGGTCGATAACGCCGCCAGGCGTCGTCGCACCGAAGAGCAAGGAATTCGGCCCACGGTTTATGGTGACGCGAGCAGTATTGTAGCTATCGAAGGGGATATCCGTTTGGAACAGCCCTCGCGCGTAAATAGCGGGGGACAAGCCACGCACTCTCGTTGCGGAATTGCCGTTTCGAGCGGTGCTATTACTTCTGAGACGCTGGCCGCCTGACGGGGAGACATCCGCGAAATTGCCTTGGACTCCAGCTACTTCGACATTGAGGCTGTAGGGCAATATCGTTTCGGCATTCGTTGCTCCGGTATCTTCAAACACCTCCTGGGTTAACACGGAGATGGCGGAACCGATGTCCGCGAGATTACTCTTAATACGAGTGCCCGCCAAGGTAGTGGTCGCTCGATAGCCTTCGTTTTCGCTCGCTTCTACGAGGAAGGGGCTTAGCTCGAAGATGTCATCTTCTTCATTTTGAGCGTTGAGGGCTGAGGATTGAGCGACGGAGAGTGCGGCTAAACCGCTAATAAGGTTTCGTAGAGATTTTCGTTTTTTCGTTTGGGAAAGTTTCATATTGGTTCGAGTCGTAGTTTCTCTGGTCTTTTGTTGATGATCAGAGAGCGACGCGCGCGGGTTCTCGTCGGTCGCTCTGCGCAGTATGCCGAATGCTTTTCCTGCGCTAACCGGGACGGCCACGAGCGGGGTGCCCGAAAGCATGTTGTCCAGCGCTTCTCGAACCGTGTATTCGCCGCGTATCGAACGAGTCATGACACCCTTGGGTATCCCCGCCGCGAAAAGAATCTGAACGTCGGCTTGCACAGCGGCCTCCTGAAGCGTTTCCGACGCTTTCCCAGAAGGAATATCGAAGTCTACCCGTTTTGCATCGTCTTCTCCAGACACGCCAAGCCCCACGGCTGCTAAGGAGCAAGCCGCTAATAGCAGAAATACCAACCGAGCTAAGCTCATGGCGAAACGCTTTTAATAGGGGTAGTAGTGTCACGGGATCTGCATTCAGACCCCGAGATCTTGAAAGTTGAAATTTTGACTAAGGAAAAATGAACGCTAAGGTGAGTTTTTTGAGTTGGCTGATTTGCAAGGGCGCGGATTAACGTCGTTCGCGTAGCTGAATCGTCTGCGAATCAAGACGTTCGACTTGGACATTCAGGGTTAATTCGAGCAGCCCGGTGAACGCATCGATATCGTTCGGCCTCAAAGCAGCCGTGATTTTACGTTCTGCCAGCGTTTGATCGACGATGATGATTTGGGTGTCGTTGTAGAGGTTGAAATCGGCAACGACTTTGGAAAGCGAACGCTCGGTGTATTGCAAAAGACCCGACTTCCAAGCCAGTCGCTTGACAATATCGCTAGGCGAAATGGTTTCTATGGGCGAAGGGCTTCGCGTCGATTCATCGCCCACCACCGTTTTCTGACCCGCGACTAATTCGTCGGTCTTCTCCGTGGTTATGGAAAGAGAATCCAATGAATCAGAGGTATTCGATCGGCCAAGACGAACGCGGCCCTCGGTCACAAGCACTTCCACGCTATCAGAGCGATATTCCACGTTGAAGGCCGTTCCGATCGCCTCGACGGCGATGCTGCCGGCAGAAACAACGAATGGCCGTAATGAATTTTTCGATACAGTGAAATGGGCTTCTCCCGATAGAAGCTCCACCTTTCGGGAATCGGCATCGTAGCTTACGGAAATGCGAGATCCTCGATTCAACTCGATGATCGAACCATCTTGCAGAACGTGGCGCTGGTAGCTGCTTACAGGGGTTTCGATCGCAAACAGCGGAAGCTGCTCAGGACTATTCAATCGAAGAAATCCCCAAAGGCCAAAAGCGAGAACCAAACCAGCTGCGATCGCCAATGGAATGCGCGGCAGGCCTTTCGCCTTCGCCGACCGAAAGTCCGCCAGCAAATCCGGATTGGGCTCACGACTGTGTTCCGGTTTCCATTGGGCGAAGATATCGAGTTCGCTCCATTCTCGACGACGCCTCTGATAAGCTTCCGCATGCGACGGATCCGCGGCGAGCCAATCGAAAAGCGCGTCTTGCTCTTCCCCAGTAAGTCCGCGATCGAATTTCAATATCCACTCGGCCGCCATCGATTCGACCGGATCGATCGGTTCTTCCTGCCTGTTCGTCTCCTCACTCACCTAGAAATTCCTTTCTGTATTTGCGAAGAACCTTCGAGCACTTATCAAACGCGATGCCCAGCTGGGTGTTCACCGTACGATTCGATATGCCAAGCTTTGCGGCGATCTCTCTTTGCGGCATGCCATATACTTTCCGCAAAGTGAAGATCTGGCGGCAACGATCCGGGAGCGATTGGATGGCCTGGGTCAATATCTCCAGCTCCTGGTTTCGAATGACGATATCTGCAGCATTTTCCACGTCGTCTAAGAGCTCGCGCTCGTCAATTTTGACCAAAGCGACTTCGCCTAAGACCTTTTTTCCCTGCAAGGCCTTGATCGCCAAGTTGCGAGCCGTAGCGAAGAGATAGGCTTTGGGCGCATTTACAGGCCCCTTCTCTTTGATTTTCAACACCTTAAAATACGATTCTTGGATAACGTCGTCGACGTCAAGATCAGTCGAGAATCGGCTTCGCAGCCACGCGCGGAGCATCTCTTCGTGAGGTTGCAAATGCTCGGCGAACCAACGGCTTGATGCGTCGTGTTGAGAGGCCACAGGTATTTTAATTTGAGAGCTAAGTTTGTAGTTTGAAGAACCCTCTGACAACAGCAACCGAAACGAAAGTATGCAGCAGCTGTTTGCAAGAGAATTTATAGAGGTAACGACAAAGGTAAAAGATCGCAACCAGATTCTCTAAAAGCTCAGCCGCGCCAGCCAATTATCCACTATCGCGGAGGAACACCGATCAGCATCTATCGTTGATCGAGGGTCGGTTGCTCCAAAACCGAATTTTGATTGAAGTTCGTATCCTCATTTATAATACGCTTCCATTCTCTTCCACCAGTCGAGCAGCTGCTTTTCCATTTTAGCCGCTTTTTTAGACTTTCGCTGCGCTAGATTTTTCGTCTCGCCCGGATCCTTCTCCAAATTGAAAAGCCGAGCGCTTGAGCCATCGGGATTCGCGAGGAACTTCCACTCCCTGTCTCTCATCGCGAGAATGGGACTGCGGTGCTCCTCCTTGCCTGGCTGGATGCTGCCGAAGGCGCCGTACTCCCAAAACACGGGACTCGAACGTGTAGAAGGTCTTCCGAGAAAGACGGAACTTCGATCCTCTCCGTCGTACTGCTTCGTATCCGGAACTTGGATTCCTGCCATCGAGGCAAGCGACAACTGCATGTCGAAAGCCGCCACTACGCTCTTCTCGTC
>JANQKI010000222.1 GCA_028281165.1 Opitutaceae bacterium
AAACGCTTGCCGCATCTATTTCGGTGTTGAGCCGCTTTTTCTCGAAGCGGGCGTTAAAACGAAGCTTAAAATCAAAACGCGAAATCCTTTGGAAGTGGGAGCCGATCGCATCGCTAACGCGATTGCTGTTGGAGAGTTGTATCCAGAAAAAAACGTCGTCGTGGTCGATTTCGGAACAGCTATCACCCTGGATGCGGTTACAGCTCAAAGAGAGTATCTAGGCGGTTCGATCTGCGCCGGGCTAGGGCTTTCCATGGAAGCTCTTGGCTCTAAGACGGCGAAACTTCCATTTGTCGAAATAATGAAGACCGAGGCCGCTCTTGGGCGTTCAACCATCGAGTGCATTCAAGGGGGTCTCTATCACGGGTATTATGGACTGATTAAGGAATTGATCGGTCGTATTAGCGAGGAAGCCTTCCCAGACGAAGACTGCCTGGTTATTGGAACGGGAGGCTTCTCTCAGCTGTATCGAGATTCTGGATTATTCAATAAAATCGTCCCTGACTTGGTTTTGCGCGGCGTTAATGTCATGCTGGCTCTCAACCCTCAGGAACAAGCTATTTTATCATGAAACGGACAATGCTTAAGTCTAAGATTCATCGAGCGACGGTGACCGATGCTGATCTCAATTACGAGGGATCTATCAGTCTCGATCCTAAACTGGTCGCTGCGGCGGATCTGGTCGAATTCGAGAAGGTCGATGTTTACAATATCACCAATGGAAATCGTTTCCACACCTACGTGATTTTTGGAGGCGAGGGCGAAGTGTGTCTTAATGGAGCCGCTGCCCATTTGGCAACGACGGGCGATTTAGTGATCATTGCTAGCTACGTGGAGATCGAGGATGAGGAAGTAGAATCCCACCGTCCCAAGCTAGTCCATGTCGATTCGCGAAACGAGATCGATCGTATCAGCGAACCGGAGGCACGGCGGCCGTATGAAATGGATGCTTTGAGCTCATAGAGGCAAAATATTAAGAAATGAAGGGGCGGGATAAACCCGCTCCTACTTTCTCTTGCCGTATGTCGCTTTGGTCTCCGCGACGAGTGCCAGGTCCTCCAGTTCCTCTGGCAAACTGAAAGCGGTCGTTCGCGGGAGCGCTGCGATAATTTTGGCGATGGTTTTTTCCAAGTCCTTCAACTCGCATTCCCACAGGATGAGCGGTTGCCAGCCCAGTTTCTTCAGAGTCCTTTGATTGGTCTGGTCGCGCTCCACGTTCCGCTTGAATTTGGCATTCCAATACTCTTGATTGGATTTTGGAGTCGTTGCGTATTTGCAGTTTGGATGTCGGTGCCAGAAGCAGCCGTGGACGAAGATGACGGTTTTGTACTTTGGCAGAACGATATCCGGCTTTCCAGGAAGCCGTTTGTTTTTTGGACCGTTGACTGTGAATCGATAGCCAAGTTGATGGAGCAGACTTCGAGCAATAAGCTCGGGTTTTGTGTTCTTTCCTTGAACCCGACTCATCACCCATGATCGATGAAGTTTGGAGATTTTGTCTGCCACAATTCTTTGCTGATTGATTCTGTAGATAGATTTAACCACAGAATTCACAAAACTCACAAGAGATGAAATGCATGAGCAATTAAGGTTCACATCCTTTGTGGATTTTGTGAATTCTGTGGTTCCAATTAACTCATGAAAGAGCAGGTCAATGAAAACGTAGTGGCACCAACTATTTGCGATGGTGTCCTTCAAGAATTCCTATTTGCGATTGATACTAATCGCTTCTCAAGAATGATGACTCCCTGATGCGAATGATACGTTTCAATTTCCGCTTTCGTGTGGTCCTGCTGAGCGCTTTACTATTTAATCTATCGAGCTGGGCTGCCTCCCGTATTGATTTCATCGAATACGAACTATCCAATGGATTGCATGTAATCTTGCACCAGAACAATGAGGCCCCGGTTGTTTCGACTTACGTTCTTTATCATGTGGGCAGCAAAGATGAGAGACCCGATAGGACGGGATTCGCCCATTTCTTCGAGCATCTGATGTTTGAAGGCACGAAAAATATCTCTCGCGGCGAGCTGGATAAACTGATCAAAGGCTCGGGCGGCAATTTCAACGCTTCGACTTCCTTTGATCGAACCGACTACTACATTAACGTTCCTTCAAACGAACTGGAACTCGCTTTGTGGATCGAGTCGGAACGTATGCTGCATGCGGTGGTTAACGAAGAGGGGGTCGAGACGCAGAGAGAAGTCGTAAAGGAGGAGCGCCGTTCTCGCTACGACAACCAGCCTTATGGTTCCTTTTTCGAGAACATGGCGAAGATGGTGTTCGCCGATACGCCTTACGCTTGGACGCCAATAGGCTCGGTGCAGTACATCGATCAAGCGACCATCGAAGAATTTCGCGCGTTTTACAAGAAGTGGTATGTCCCAAACAACGCTATACTGTCGATTGCTGGCGATATCGACATCGAGAATACAAAAGCTCTGGTTGAAAAATACTTTGTCGACATTCCGCGAGGCGCTGAGCTCGAGCGAGCCCAGTTTGCCTTTGAGCTCGATGCTTCTCCTCAAGAATCCGAAGTGATCGAGCCCATTACGCCTCTGCCAGGTACGGTGCATATTTGGAGAGCTCCACCTATGACCCACGAGGATGCCAACGCTTTAGACTTGCTTATCAATATTTTAGCTACAGGAAACAGTTCACGCTTGTATCGAAAACTTGTAGACTTAGAGCGGGCAGCCGTAAATTCCTCGGCCTTCACCTATCTGCAAGAGAAAGCTGGAATGGTGGCTGTTTTCGCCATTGGAAATAGGGGAGTGGATATCGCCCAACTCGACGAGCTCATTAAAACCGAAGTGGAAAACTTGGTGGAGAATGGCATCAGCGATGAGGAGTGGCAGAAGGCTATGAATATCAAAGAGGCTGAGTTGGCTTCTTCTTTTGGAACAATGCAAAACAGGGCTGAATCGTTGGCTTATTATCGTCGTTGGTATGGCGCTACGGATCGGATTAACGATGAATTGGATCTCTATCGAAACGTAACCAAGGAGAAAATACAAGAAGTGGCTCGTAAGTATCTGACGCAAGAGCGTCGCTACACGCTTCACTATCCAGTACCGGAGAAAAGGTAACAACTCCATTCTAGATAAGATCAACGCTATGAATTTCGCTAAACCTTGTTCGTTAATTTGCTTTATTTTCTCCCTGGCCCTTATTGGTTGCGAAAGCGCCTCGACTACGAGCGTATCAGAGGGGGACTCGACAGAAATCGCATCCATTTCCGAACCGCTTGATCGCTCGAAGCGTCCAGCTCCGGGACCCGCTCCAGTTGTTTCTTTCCCCGATTACGATACCGTTGTTCTGGATAACGGTCTCACCCTCTTTATCGTCGAATCCGACCGCCAACCGACGGTTACGTTTCGTTTCATGTTTCGTTCGGGTGGATTGTTCGATGGCGACAAGCCTGGCTTGACAGAGTTATTGGCAGACTTGCTCGATAAAGGCGTGGAGGGGAAAAACGCTTTTCAGTTGGCGAGTGAGATAGATTTCATTGGAGGATCGATTGGAGCGGAAGCGTCTTCTGATTTCATAGCGGTTTCCGTGTCGGGACTTTCTCGATACATGGATCAGCTTCTAGAGACTCTTGCCGACGTTGTTTTAAGACCAACCTTCCCCGATGAGGAACTCGCTAAACTAAAACAACGCGTTGTTTCGAATCTCGTTTCCGAAAGGCAGGAACCCGAAGTGATGGCTGATAAGCTTCGTCGCCTGCTGGTCTATGGAGAGGGTTCCTATGGGGCCTACAAGACCGAGGATAGCGTCGCTTCAATTACTAGAGACGATCTAATCGCCTTTCACGATCTTCATTTCGCTCCGAATAACGCGACGCTGGCTATCGTTGGCGATATTGATTCGAAGGAAATGGAAACTCTGGTTGGTTCAAAATTTAGCAATTGGGAGCAAAAGGAAATTCCTACGCTCGATGATTATGAGTATCCAACTTTTGATGGCGTGAGTATTCACATTATTGATCGTCCCGAATCCGTTCAGTCCGCTGTACGCGTTGCTCAGGGTTCTGTGAAGCGATCCGATCCAAAGGCAACCCAGCTACGCGTGGTAATGTCGGTCCTGGGAGGAAGCAATGGTCGCATGTACAACAATCTCCGCGAGACGCATGGCTATACCTATGGCGCCTATTCTTACGCGGCTAACGCTGCTCTACATGGAGCCATCGTAACTACATCTGAAGTTCGGAATGATGTAACGTTTGAGGCGGTTTCCGAGAT
The DNA here is from genome assembly GCA_028281165.1 of Opitutaceae bacterium. GTDB lineage: Bacteria > Verrucomicrobiota > Verrucomicrobiia > Opitutales > Opitutaceae > JANQRT01. The sequence continues at coordinate 4,245 of JANQKI010000222.1, forward strand.
ATTCAACGAGCTGAATCGGATTCGAGAGGAATCGATTCCTCAAGCTGAATTGGAACTTCACCAGAAGTATTTAGCAGGCAACTACATGTTGAGTCTCGAAAGCCCGTTATCCATAGCCCAGAAAGTTCAGGAAATTGATATCTATAATCTGACTCCCGACTACTATCAAAACTATGTCAGCCAAATCATGTCGGTCACGCCTAGCATTGCTCAGGAACTAGCTATT
>JANQKI010000264.1 GCA_028281165.1 Opitutaceae bacterium
ACGAAAACGATGGGCAATTTAAGCACTCCCGCGAAATTCAGAGTCTCGTGAATTTCTCCCGTGCTAGAGGCTCCGTCGCCGAAAAATGTCAACCCGACTGCTTTGAGTCCTTTTCGACGTTGAGAATCCGTTCCCCCCATCACGTTGGATGACATCTTTCCGAGATGGCTGATCATAGGAAAGCTGCGATTGAGTGGATCGCCGTGGTGGGCATTGCCTTCTCTTCCGCCAGTCGGGCTTCCCGCATTTCCTAGATATTGGCAAAGGTGATCGCCTACATGCCCGCTCCAAACGAGGTGTCCTGGCAATCCGCGATGCGTCCAGGAGACACAATCGATCTCCTTGTCCAACATCAGGGCTAGTGGAGCGACAATCCCCTCATTTCCATCGGAACAGGTAACCGTTCCGAGCATCTTTCCCTGACGGTAGAGTTCGAAAATGCGTTCGTCGGTGAATCGACTATAGGCCATCCAACGATAAACGAGAAGGAGGTTTTCATCTGTTGGCTGGGCTCCTTCGAGTCGCAGGTCTCGCTCTAGCAGGATGCTCGGCGTTTCGGGGTAGACGATCTGGCTTGAAGCTGGAGTCGACATGAGGTTGGAGGGATGATTCAAGGCTGTGGAGGGACTTCGAGGCGTTTCGCCTTAGCGAGAAGCTTGGCGATCTCCTCCTTGGAATCGATGAAATTTACGTTTGGATCTGATTCCCAAGACCAGGTTTTGCCAAGAACATATTTTTCAATAGGTTTCTTGGAATCTGGAACCATAACCGTCGCCTCTACTTTCGAAATGACTTGAGCGGCCATTCCTTGAGGAGGTTCCAGCTGGAGAATGCAAATGAGGGCCTTCTCAGATTCGTATAGCTCCTTATATTTTAGAGTCCAACCGGCCGAGGGAGTGGTGAGCTCGGTTTTATTTCGAACAAAACTCGTATTGGATTGGGAACTGCAGGAAACGGCGAACATTACGACTAACAGCGTAGAGAATAGAAAAGAGCGGCTCATGCGCTTCCAATGATTGCTTTTCTAGCTTTCTAGTTCCACGAAACGACTCAGAGCAATGTCGATCTCTCCCATTATCTCGTCGTCCAGACTTTCCACAGCGTCCAAAGACTTCAGGTTCTCCTCCAACTGTTCGAGGTGGGAGGCTCCTAAAATGACGGTGCTGACATTCCTGTTCTTCAAGCACCAGGCGATAGCCAGCTGTGGCATAGTTGTTCCAAGCTTGCAAGCGATGCTTTGGATTGTATCCAAAACTTCGATAACGCCTCGCTCTCGCATACGTTCGAAACGCTTCACCAGAAAATCGTAGGCGGGCATGCTTAAGCGGCTGCCGTCCGGGATTCCTTGGTTGTACTTGCCGGTGAGAAAGCCTGAGGCCAGTGGCGACCAAATGGTCGTACCCAGGCCAATGCTTTCGTAAAGCCGCTTGAATTCCTCTTCCACCTTCCTTCGTACGAGCATGTTGTATTGAGGCTGCTCCATGGTGGGTGGCGTGAGGTAGCATTCACGCGCGATAGCGTAGGCCTCCATGATTTCCGCTGCGCTCCATTCCGATGTGCCCCAATACAGGATCTTTCCCTGCTGAACAAGCGTGTCCATGGCTCTAACCGTTTCCTCGATAGGCGTGTTGGGATCGGGACGGTGGCAGAAATAAAGATCAAGGTACTCAACGCGTAGCCGCTTAAGGGCGGCGTGGCAGGCCTCGATCACATGTTTTCGGCTTAAGCCTTCCTGGTTCGGCTTCTTGCCTCCCCAGAATACTTTGCTAGATAGAACGTAAGTGTCTCTTGGCCAGGCGAACTTGTCTAGGATGGACCCCATTATTTCCTCGGATCTCCCGCCTGCGTAGGATTCCGCATTATCGAAGAAATTGATCCCCGCTTCGTAAGCCTTCTGCATGCAAGCTTCGGCAACCGAGTTTCCAATCTGATCGCCAAACGTTACCCACGATCCAAATGATAGCGCGCTTACTTGCAGTCCGGACTTTCCTAGGCGGCGGTAGAACATGGGAGAAATTATGAATTATGAGGTATGAAGTATGAATTTTATGGGTACGTAATCTAGATGAAATTAATCCGATTTCATAATTCTTGATTCATCCTTCTTACTCTCCTTACGGATACCGTTTGGCGTCGATTTTGTCGATTCTGCGAACGTGTCGATCTCCCTCGAACTCGGTGGTCAACCAAATGTCGACAATATGCAGAGCTTCTTCTTGAGTTATGGTTCTCTCGCCAATGGAAAGAACGTTGCCGTCGTTGTGGGAGCGATTCCAAATCGCCACTTGCTCATTCCAGCATAGACCGCAACGTATTCCCGGCACACGGTTGGCGGTAATGGCTTCTCCATTACCGGAGCCTCCCAACACGATTCCGCGATCCGCTTTGCTTTCTGCCACTGCTTCGGCTACGGGTCGAATGAAGTCGGGATAATCGCACGATTCCGTAGAATTTGTACCAAAATCCTCCACTTCGTATCCCTGCTTCTCGAGATGACCGATAATGGCCTGCTTGTAGTTGTAGCCGGCGTGATCGGAGCCGATCGCGATGGAAGGTTTGCTCATGTTTCGGGTCTAGGGTGGCATGGGTTTTGATTCAACGTAAATGTTTGGCAGGAATTACGCTGGTAAGAAGATTTGCGTGACTCGTCTACATCCGCTAAATTTAATTCCACTGAAGGCGCTCTATTTCCAGTCTTCATCGAATCATTCACTGTCTCTTCTTTTTGAGTCTATGCGTTTGTGGTTAATAGTTAGCAAAAAGGCGTTTTTTGCGGGGCTGCTTTGGCTCTTCACAGTCAGCCCGAGAGACGCTTCGTGTCAGACTCAAGTCTTCGTTTCGCATGAAGGAGAACGTGAACTCGTAATAGGGATGGATGGCGAGTATCCGATTATCCAAGGAGAAAGCGGACGAGAGCGGATCTTCAGTACCAAGATGTCGATGCAGCGAGCCGACCGGTTTACCGATGGAGGAGTAAAAATTGTAAATAAAGACGCAGTCATGGGGCAGGATTACGGATCCGTTCAAGGTTCCTTTTTCTTCAGGTTTCGTATCGAAGTGGAGGCGGATCGGGATTTCGAGGACTGTTTTATTCTCGTAGCCATCGCGCCTGAAGAGGGATCGGAAACGGTTCTAATGAGAGAAATCAAGGATATCGAGGCGGGGGGAGTGGATGTCATCGATATCATCGTTCCGGTTAACCCTGGATTTGGTGGTGGCGGTTACGGCTATCACATCTATTCGCAAGGCGAAGAAATCCAAGTCGACGATCCGTTAGCCAAAGCGGTCGTGCGACAGCAACAGAATGTTCCGGAAACCAATTCCGAATCGAGACCGAGACCGCGCCCAAGGGGCCCGCCTCAACGAGCGTTTCCGGCAAAGGCTCTTAAGACCGCAATGCCCGACTTTCCTCAAAGCTTGGAAGGAACGAATGCTTCTGGCCTGGCTCAAGTGACATTCGCTATCGGCGTGTCAGGGCAGGTGGTTGAAATCCTGGCCATGACGGCGGATTATTCGGACTTTCTCTTGGAGGCTCGCAAATCGATTCTAGAAAGTTCGTATCAGCCTGCTACCTACGAAGGCGAACCCTTGTTCACTACGGTTACTCAAGTTTTCACCTTCAATGAATTCGTCAGTTTTTCCGAGGAATTGGAGATGATTCCATATCCAAGTTTGCAGAACAGCGAACCGCAGCTACTTCATTCGCCCTTGGCTACTCGCCTTTCCAGAGGCGAGAGTTTTGAGGCTCAAGGTAAAGTAGTGCTGGAAGCTGTTATTGATAAGCTCGGTCGTATCCAACAGCCTCGCGTTGTCGAAGCTGGTCCGCAGCTACTCGTCGAAGTGACTCTTGAGTCTTTGCCAGAATGGGTGTTCCTGCCAGCTATTCGAGAGGGGCAGGCGATTGAACGGCGTATTCAGATCCCCGTGACTTTTTGAGCTCGACGCTTAAAGTGGGCCTAGTTGCCCGCTGCTTGGCGTTGTCGCATTAGTTGCTTTAGCGGATCGATTTTGAAGGACGCTTTACCAGTAGGGGCTCTGAAGGACTGGTCGCCGATGCGAATGCCTAGATTTTCGTTGTCACTGCAGATAATGCTAATCAGCCCAACCGCCTGCAGGGATTGCTCGCCATTTTTAGGAATGGGACCTGCGAAGAGGGTGAGCTCTGGATCCAACTGTTTCACTTCTACCCGAAGATCCTCCCGAGCGATTAAGGTAAACGAAACCATCTCCGCCCGCATTGCAGGATTATCCGGGATCAGGTCTGATTCGCCGTCCGAGCTAACAATAGCCGAAATTCCCCAAATCAAAGAGATGATCAGAATCAGCGAGAGGGTGGCTGCTATGCCGATTTTGATCCATAGCTCTTTTTCGATTGTTTGCACATAATCGATGGCTGATTGAACGAAGCTTGGCAGTTGCGTCCCGCTTTTAGGATTCTCGTTTTCCGCCGGATCGGTCGGGGTGTCCTCAATGATGGGCTGCTGCAGTTCCAGTCGCCCGAAGAATTCGCGATTCTCTCGCTTGGAGGACTTCCCTTCGCCGATGAGGAGTGCGCTGTAGTCCGTTACGATTTTCTCCGTGTTTAGTTTCAAATAGCCGGCATAGGACCTTAGAAATCCGCGAATGTAGATCTCGGGAATATCGAAGCTGAAATTATTCTTCTCGAAATTGTTCAGATAGTCGCTGCGGATCTTAGTCGCTTCTGCAGCCTCGCGAATCGTTATCCCTCTGCGCTTGCGGGCTTCTTCTAAACGATCGCCAATACTCATAGTGGGAGAAGTAAAAAGGGAAACTCAGGAAGTAAAAAGGAAATTCTGCTCGGCTCTCCTATTAAAACATGAGGTGGCGGATTGGTTCTTCAATTCTGATTTGCGAGCTCCTGAGGGACCTTGTAGACCTCTATGAGTCCAACGCCTTCGGTGCTGCTCTCGCTTCTCAGGAAGAAGCCATACTGGCCTGGGGGTAATGCGAGGTACAGGGCGGTATCTTCTTTCTTGGCAGGGATGAGATTCATGGCTTCCGACAAGGCTAGAACCTTCTGGTTTTCAAAGGAGTTGTCCGTCAATCCGTTATTGGAAAAGAAAACCTCACCGTTGCGGTAAACTTCCAGGACGGGATCCTCCAGAGGATTTTCTATTCCCTGAGAGGCCAGTCCGGGACCGATACCTCGGGCAATAATGCGAACGGGTCGCTCCCCTGAGACGATAAGTCCTCCTATGGCAATCTCTTCACCACTGCGGACCAGAGAGCGGCTTGACATGTTGAACAGCCCTCCTGTCGTTGTGTCCAGGTCGTACATCTCCGCCAGAGCGACGCCACCTTGTTCTTTTCCTTTAACGATGAACCCGTAAGCTCCTGGATCGAGTGTGACGAGCGTGGCCGCGTCAGTTGATCCTGGCTTCAGTTCGAAAGCTCCGGTTTGTTGTGCTGCCTGAACTATGCTTGAGGCATCCTCGCTGTCGTCCCAGTCGTCGTTACTTTGGATGATCTGACCGTCGTGGTAGAGCTCAATAGTAGGATCGCTCATGTAGTTGGCTACTCCATACTGCTCGATACCAGGTCCTATGCCCCGTATGAGTAGGGTCTTGGGTTGGCTTCCATCGATGACGAATCCTCCGATCTGCACGTTCTCTCCGTTCTCGGAGATGCTGCGCGTCGACAGATTCGCCATAGTGCCGGGCTGTAGCGACGGATTCTCCAGGCTTTGTATCATTTGGCCTTTATGGATGCTGACTAAAGATCCCCAGCCGTATGCTAAATCTAACTCAAGGAGAAAATCATCCCCGCCAGAATAAGGAAGCCAAGTACGTCCGTCTTCCGTAAATTCAAATTGATTATCTCCCGTTTTCCTATAAAAAATATTAAGCGTTGGTGCATACTTAACTCTCCAGTTCTCACTATTCCAAAACCAATTTATTCCTCCATCAAAGGTTAGGAAAGTATGATACGAAATTCCTCCGTTGTATACGGCAAAGGAACCATTCGATGTAATTCTGCCTCGAGAATTTTTCTCGAAGCGTTCATATTCGAGTCTCTTGGTCCATTGACTTCCATCTACTGAAGTAAAAAGCTCACTCGTTCCAGACTCATTATCTAGTACGCGTACAAATTTATTTTGTATCCAAGAAATGGAGCTTGCATTCACAGCATTGAATTGAGACCAGTTAGATCCTTCGGATGACAGTGCAAAGTCTCCTGAAATCGAATCATGGGCAATCAGGTGATTTCCTGCCAAATGAAGACTGGCCGAACGAAAAGGGCTATTTTCGCTCGATATGCTGAAAAATGGGTTAGTATCGGGTATCCATTGTTCTCCAGTTAATGATTTGTAGATTAGGCCGCTTCTTTTAATTGCAAAATAGCTTCCATTCGAAAAAATCACATTTCTAAATCCTGTTCGGTCTTGGCTTTCATTCTCAGGTTGAGAATAGATTTGGCTCCAATCTTCAATACCACTCTCAGGGTCAAATTCGAGAACTTCTGAATGGTTGCTTAGGGCAAGAAGTTTCCCATTTTCAATCCAAAATGCTTTTAGGAATACTGAACTTTCCAATTCTGAATCCAAAATGAGATTCCAACCGGAATGCGGATCATATTGATAAATATTTCCATCGTTTTTATTGGCTGAATAAAGAATATTAGACGTGTTACTAAAAGCATCCAAATCTACTAATGAAATCTCATATAATTTTCGAAAATTCAACGACGGTAATGTTTCTGAAGTTGCATACACATAACCAAGACCACCAATCTGTGGAATTGGCTCACTTATCTTTTCAGTATTTCTAAGCCAATTTCTACCCCGTTCATAGGTGTAATGTAGAATTTCTGGCTCAGGTTCTGGTCCCGGTTGACCAATAGGCGGTCTGTTGCTTCCTATGTAAACGTCGTGAAATTCTATTTCGATTTTATCATTTAAAGAGAAAAAAGAAATGAGTGAAGTTTCCCAACAGAACATATATGGCGTACCGCCTCCGAAACATCGCTGTCCTATCCCCGGAAACTGATGAAGTTCAGTCCAATCAGATATATCATGAGAATAATAATAGCCTGAATGCGAATTTAGATGAAAGTATGGCTCTCTTTCTATTTCCGTTGCGAAAAACAGAGTGATATTGCTATCATGTTGATAGACTTTTTCCCAATGTATTCCATCAACGGATTTATATATTGAATACTCCTCGGGCAGACTCACATTGGCGGCAACATACCAAGTATCCGTGACAAAGGCACCATCAACAACACTGCCAAAATCAAACGGAAGACGAGACTTTATGAATTGATTTCCCTGTTTTAATAAGATTTCGCCTTTGTTCCCTAGAATTAGGGATTCCTTACCATTTGTAATCGCTTGGAAAAATGTATTAGGAATCGGATCGCTTGTTCTAGCATGCCAGGTTTCTGCCCATTCTGGGTCTTGAGCCCAGCTTTTCGCAAGGACCAGCGAAAACAGTCCAATACTTAGGACTTTAGTAGTATCCTTATAAATGCCCATGACCAGCTAGTTCAGTAACCACCTCCTTTGCCTTCTAGAAGACGACCTCTGTTCCCTTTTAGCTTCTGAGGAAGAAGCCTAGTGGCAAATATACAAAACACATAAACAATTAATATTAACCGAAATCGCATATTTATG
>JANQKI010000307.1 GCA_028281165.1 Opitutaceae bacterium
ATTTCGACGATCAGCGATCGCCGCTACAAAAACTTACTTCTCGTCAAATTTGCTAGCGAAAAGCTGTTCCAAATCATCGAGAACGTTATTGGCGTCACCACCAGATGCGATGGCCTTGATGGTCGAGCCGTGACCGGCGGCTAGCATCATCAGTCCCATGATGGATTTTCCGTTTACCTGGTCTCCGTCTTTCTCGAATTTAATGTCGCATTGGTACTTGTTCGACACGCGAACAATCATGGCAGCTGGGCGAGCATGGATACCCATCTTGTTCTGTACGACAAGGTTGCGTTCCACCGTCTGATCTCCAGATTGCGTGTTTACGGAGTCCATGTGGGGCTACAAATAGACTTTTATGGGGTAAAACAAGAGATATTTGATGCTTGTTGTTATTTCACTCATTGCGGAATCTCAACTAAAGAATTTTTCGTCACCCAATTATGATAGCGATCATCGCGCCAGCTCGTCTCGCCTCCACGCGTTTCCCTGAAAAGCTGCTTCACGTCATTAAAGGAAAGCCGCTTATCCTCTGGGTGGCTGAGCGTTTAAGGGTTCAAGTTCCCGAGACCCCGCTTTACTTCGCCGTTGATAGCGATCGCTTGGCGGAGGTTTTGGATGGCGAGGGTTTCCATACCGTCATGACACGTGAGGATCATGCCAGCGGCACCGATCGACTAGCCGAAGCCAACGAGAAAATTGGGGCGGATGTAGTTATAAATGCGCAAGCTGATGAACCCATGGTTTCGGCAAATCAAGTCCTTGGGCTAGCTGAGATGATCGAGAGCGGAGCCAGTATGGCGACATTAGCGACGGGCTTCGAAAAACGAGATGACTTCCTCGATCCCAATCAGGTGAAGGTGGTGATCGATAAGGACGGCAAGGCTCTCTATTTTTCGAGATCATCCATTCCTCATAATCGCGATGGGTTCGACTCTTTTAGCGATGAATGGGTCGCCCAAAATTCGATTTATCGCCATTTGGGCATGTATGCCTATCGAGCCGAGTTTCTGAATACCTTCTGCTCCTTGCCGCCAAGTCGATTGGAGTCCATCGAGAAACTCGAGCAGCTGCGGGCTCTGGAAAATGGTTATTCCATTCAAGTCGGCATTACGAATGAGACCTCAATTGGGATCGACACTCCGGCTGACGTCGAGCGATTCGAAGAGCTTTTAAGCCAAGGCTAGTCTTTTTCTACCATCACTTTTATGTGAATGACTCTTTTGATCGGAGTCTGAGCGTATAATTATGCATGAACCTTCTTCATCGAGGCCTATCGCTTTTCGAATCATTGATAAGAATTGGATTTTTCTATAGATAAAGATTGTGGGAGAATCAGTGAAAGAGCAGCCGCCACAGCTCGAATGGGAAACGACCCTTTCGCAGGTTGCTCTGGGCTCGGAGCCAGCCTTGCGGCGTCTTTACCAGGAATTCAGCGCTCTCGTTTTCTCAGTAGCTCTAAAGGTGCTTGGAGACAAGCGCGAGGCCGAGGAGATAACGCAGGATGTCTTCGCCAAAATATGGCGCCTTGCTTCTTCTTACGACAAACGAAAGGCCTCCGTAAAAAGCTGGATCGTGATGATGACTCGATCCGCCAGCATCGACAAGCTGCGCAAGCGGGCTAGGCGTCCCGATTCCGACAGTCGAAATACGTACGATGTGTTCGATTATCAACTACAAGATGTTTATGAACAAAAATCGCCCGCTCAAGAAAGGGCTGTCTCGATTCTTCAGGAGAAACTGGAGAGTTTGAGGCCCGAATATCGGGCCTGTCTGGAGTTGGCCTATTTCAAAGGCTATTCGCAGAAAGAGATTGCTTCGGCTATGAAAGTGCCGGAGGGAACCGCTAAAACCTACCTAAGGAGGGGTTTGCTGAGATTAAGACAGCTATTTAATTCGAAATGAAACAAAGACCTGACAGCCAAGCATGTTTCGACTACCTCCTGGATCAAATGAGCTCGAGAGAGCGAAGGACTTTTGAGGGAGCCTTAGCCAAGGACGATGGTCTGGCTCGCAAGCTCTACTCTTGTTCGGAAGATCTCACGAAATTTGTGGAAGGATCCGTGGAGTTGACCAAGCCCAGCGATCGCGTCTGGCAGCAGATTTCCAGTGACATACGAAACAACACGATCCAGTTTCCAACTACAAAATCAGTTTGGACGAAACGCGATAGTCGGCGACCTTCTTGGTATTTTATTTGGCCCGCAGCTGCTGGAATTTTGCTAGTCCTAAACCTTCTTCAGCTAACGGGATGGTTCAACGGATCCGAAGAGTCTCAAGTCGCTTCTAGCCAGCAAGAATCCAAGCAAGGCCCTATTGAAATTGTGGTTAGGGGAGAGGACGTTGTTAGCGAGCAACAGCTTCAGACCTTGCGTGATCAGATCGCGGTTCTGCAGCGCGACTTGTCTGTTTTGAACGAAAACGTGCAGTCTAAAGACCAGGAACTTGAAGACAGAGACCTTCGATTGACGAATCTGGAACAAGAGCGGGAAGCCTTGGTGCAGCAGATCGATAATCTCGAACAAAACTATCTTTCCCTATTGGAAGTAGCATCGCCCGTTTTGGCCGAACCTGGCGAAATCATGGTCCAGTCTTCACCAGAATACGTTTCCGTTTTGCGATCCGAGGAAGACGGACCTCTCAACGACATTTGGAGTCGAGTTAACGAGCTCTTGAACGGATCAAACATCGCTTTGCTCAGCGCAGTAGGCGCAACGCGATCAGGCGTTGATGAAGGTGGAGCCGGAGGCGGGTTTGGAGCTCTTGATTTTCAAGAGTCGACCGAGCTTGCTCGAACACCCGATCCTTATGCTTTAGCCTTCCGGAACAGCGAGCTAAACCAGACGATTGTTTCTTTGGGCAATTTGCCGAACTTGTCGGACGAGCAGGAGCTGCACCTCTGGACTCGAAGCGAAGAGGGAGAGGGCCTTGTCTCCATCGGACCACTACCGCGTTCGCTTCATGGGTCTTCAGGCGATGTTGCCGCTCAGCTTCCCATGGATGCTCCTGAAAATGCCGAACTGATTATCTCGGTGGAAGACTCTGGCTATGCGGGAGAGGAGCCACAGGGAGACGTTCTGCTGCGAACGCAAAGCCCACCGGAGCCATAATTGTCGAGCGCCGCTACGCTTCTCATGTAGCGGAACGTCTAAGACGCTCCTGCCCTAAGTCTCACGATACATTTGCCGCTACCATGTCGTAGAATTTGGCGAAATTCGGATTCGCGTCGCTTGGACCAGGGCCTGCTTCCGGATGATATTGCACTGAGAAGACTGGCTTATCCTTCAAGCGAAATCCCGAAACGGTTTTATCGTTCAGATTGATCTCTGTCAGGACTGCGCCACAGGGTTCTAGGGAAGCTTCTTCCGTGGCGAAACCGTGATTGTGGGCAGTTATAGCGATGCTGTCTGATTCGAGATTCTTCACCGGCTGATTCCCGCCACGATGGCCAAACTTCAGTTTGTAAGTCTTCGCTCCAATAGCGTGAGTGATGATCTGATGCCCTAGGCAGATTCCAAAAACGGGATACTGATCGATAAGCTTTCGAACCGTCTCGTGCACGTAGGTCACAGGCTCGGGATCGCCCGGTCCATTGGAAAGAAAGATGCCTTCTGGCTCGATGGATTCGATTTCCTCAATCGAAGCGGTAGCAGGGAAGACATGCACCTCAAAGCCATGCCAAGCCAGTTCGCGAAAGATCGATTTCTTAGCACCCAGATCAAGAGCTGCGATGCGAAAGATCCGGTCTCGGCCTACTGGACCGCGAATGTCTGATCCGATTGGATTGTAGGGCCAGTTTTCGTTATCGCTTGGATGAAAGACGAATTTCTCTTTGCAAGTGACTTCCTTTACGTAGTCCGCCCCCAAAATGCCTTCCCACTCTTGAGCCCGCTTCACGGCTTCCTCATCGGAAATGCCTTCGGTGCTGAGACAAGCCTTCATGGCTCCTTTGACGCGGAGTTTTTTCGTGATCGCCCGCGTATCCACTCCTTCGAGTCCTGGAATGCCATTCTTCAAAAGGTAATTGTCTAGCGTGTCGGTGCTACGCCAATTGCTCGCCACAGGGCTTAGTTCGCGAACGACAAATCCCATGCACATCGGCCGATCCGCTTCCACATCCTGTTCATTCACTCCGTAGTTGCCGATCATCGGAGCGGTCATAGTTATGATTTGTCCGTAATAGGAGGGGTCGGTCAGGATTTCCTGATATCCCGTCATGCTGGTGTTAAACACCGCTTCTCCGACGACAGTTTTCTCCGCTCCAAAAATCTTGCCGCGGAAGACGGATCCATCCTCTAATGCCAGTACGCCAACGTGAGCCTGCTTCATTAGGATTTGCAGAAAACGTAGTTTACTGTTTCGCGCCAATCCCTTTTTCTGCCTTTTCGGCTAATAATTGAAAGAAAGAGATCTAATGGCGCAGCCAATGCAGCATCTCGACCGCTTTATTCCAACAGATATAAGAACGCTTTATGCCCTACGAAGAGGATAGGAAATACTGGTACGACGGCCAGGGGCTTTGGGATCACATCCCCGAGCAAGACTGGAAGAACTGGACCTGGCAGCTGAGAAATCGAATTACGACCATTGAGCAACTTGAGAGCTACATGGAGCTCACGCCTGATGAACGTGAAGGTTGCCTTTTCGCTAACAAGAAACTCGCCCTGGCGATCACGCCATACTTTTTCAATCTCATCGATCGCAACGATCCGCATTGCCCGATCCGCAAGCAGGTCATCCCGCGCGTTTGCGAAATGACTACTAACGCGGAAGAGATGCTGGATCCGGTGGGCGAAGATTCGCATTCGCCGGTTCCTGGCATCGTGCACCGCTATCCGGATCGCGTGCTCTTCTTAGTGACCGATCGTTGCGCAGCTTACTGCCGCTACTGCACGCGTAGCCGTTTGGTAAGCAATGCTCAGGATTACAATTTCCATCCGGAATACGAAGCGGGCTTGAAGTATATCGAGGAGCATCCCGAGGTGCGCGATGTGTTGCTGAGCGGCGGCGATCCGCTCCTGCTATCGGACAGTAAATTAGATTATCTGCTCGGACGTTTGCGTGAAATCGAGCACGTGGAGTTTATCCGTATCGGCTCGCGTATCCCCGTTTTCATGCCGCAGCGGATTACTGAAAGTCTTTGCGACGTATTCAAAAAACACGGACCGCTCTGGATGAGTATTCATGTCAACCATCCACGCGAATGCACGCAGGAACTCAAAGACGCCTGCGAGCGGCTATCATTTTCAGGGGTGCCACTCGGCAACCAGTCAGTTCTCCTCAAAGGTGTGAATGACGACGTGGAAGTAATGAAGGCTCTCATCCACCGTCTGTTGCGCATGCGCGTGCGACCTTACTACCTCTACCAGTGCGACTTGATTACCGGAAGTTCACACCTCCGAGCCAATGTCTGTAAAGGCATTGAAATCATGAAGCAGCTACGTGGCCACACCACAGGTTATGCTGTTCCTCAATTCGTCATCGACGCTCCGGGTGGAGGAGGCAAGGTCCCTATGAACCCGCAGTATATCACCAAGTTGGACGAAGAAGCCATCCACTTCAAAAACTTCGAAGGCAACCTTTACCGCTATCCTTTGAAAACTTATCCTGTGGATGAGGACTGCCGCTGCAATAAGGAGGAGATTCTGCTTTAGCCCCTTTTCAGATTAAGAAAGAGTGGTGGCGAGACCCAGAATCGAACTGGGGACACAAGGATTTTCAGTCCTCTGCTCTACCAACTGAGCTATCTCGCCAGGTTTCGATTCCGCTGAGCGGAGTCGAAAGAAGGGGCACAATAGAAGCGAGTTGCCCTCCGTCAATGGGAATTTTAACGGAATTGAAACTATCCTCTCGAGGATACTGATGGGTAGCACTAGCTGCTATCTGCCGTTTCAATTCGCGGCTGCAATCATCTCAGCCACTTCCCAAACCTTCCCGTTCAGCACTGTAAACAGAGTCTTTCCAAACAGTCCCTTCTCTTCATTTAGCGCCGAGTGGTATTCTGGATCCTCAAGCGTCTTGGCTAAGCTGGCTTCATTCACTTCGTAAGGTTCGTCGGGCAGGAAAACATGCAAATTAGCCATAGCGCCCGTTTTCATGGTTCCGACTTCGTAGGGGAATTCGAAATACTGGGCCATATGTTTGGCGGGATTGATTGAGGCGAGCAAGTCGATATCCTGCCAAGTGTATCCATGATTTCGTTGCAGTTCTAGATAAAACTGCAAGCTGTGTTCAATATTGCGCGTTCCGGGGCTTCCGGGTAGTCCTTTTTGAAAAGCTTTGACTGCTTTGGCATGAGGCGCGTGATCGCTGCCAAAGAAAATGGGGTAGGCGGAGCGAACGGTATCTTTCGTTAGTTCAATCAAGCTCAGCTGGTCTTGGCGAGTGGGATGGGCTGGGCGTCGGTAGTTGATCAAGGCGATGCTCTCATCTTGCTGGAGTAGGCGATCCTGGTTCCAGTACATGTAGTCCAGACCCACCTCCGCGGGCATTGTGAAATCGACACCCTTGCTTGTATCCAGAATTTGCTGTAGAGCAGGCCCGATTGGAATGTGGCGGGCAAGAAGGCTGCTCACTCCTGCTTCCTTGGCGATTTCAATCGTTGCTTTCTGGCAGGCCAAAACGGTGTCTCCATTGAAATATTGGTGATGGAGGAGGACGTCTGGTGGATTTTTTCGGTCTTTGAAGTCTTGGATGGTTTCATCCGACCTTGGCTCATCGTTGTGAAAGGAAACGGCTTCGCCTTTCCAAACATGATACATGTCCTGTCGAGCTTTTCCCGTAAGTCCCGAACCGCCAAAGGTAGAGCCAAAATCTTTGCCTTCGTGGCCAGGAACGGGTTTCGAATCAGGTTCCATTCTGGGCCAGGCGACTATGGGGGTTAGCCCATTATCCGAATAGTGGCCTTGCATCTGTGCATGTCGTTCAGGTCCGACCGGACTCCATGGGATGTTGCCCATGGCTCCGACGCAGCAGACGCCGCCTTTCAATGCGGCCAAACAGCCGGATCGGATCGAGTAGTTCTGGTTGGCGGCGGCGATGGCTTTGTTTAGAGATTCATATTCCTCTCCGTCACGTTTTAGCTTCTCAAATTCCTCTCTGGTTGGCAGAGGCGATTCACGAAAGTGGACGTGAGGATCGAAGCGGCCCAGGGCAATGTGAGCCTCGTCCGGCAATTTAAGACTGTCGGCTGTTTTCCATCCAAGATGCAGTTCGAGAGGTTCTCCTTCGCGGCAGACAACTTCGCCAGAGGCTAACTCGCCATCATCGAGATGGATGTTTTCGCAATAGAATCGGATCGTTTTGGAAAGCTCGCTCACGTTTGGATGCAAAGGCATCATTCCTCTGCTAGCAAGTCTGATGGCGTCGGCCTATTTCTGCTTGCCATTCGAAAGGCGAGAAGCACGATGCCGCTACCTTGGACGCCGCCCTAGCTCAGCTGGTAGAGCGATTCACTCGTAATGAATAGGTCGTCGGTTCGAATCCGATGGGCGGCTCCATTAGTTTTCCTGTAGTCGAAATTCATCGACTGGAAAATACTTCGGTCCTTGAGGCGAAAGACGACTTTCGAAAAGGGTGAAGGTTTCCACTTTGAAGACAGGGCCTTCGAGCGACTTGAATTCCTTGAGGTAGTGTTCGATCTGTCGGAGAGGCGAATCTTTGCAGCGTCCCAGCGTGATATGGGGAATGAAATCGTTCATTTCACAATCGATCCCTAATTGTATCAGCAAATCGTCTACCTGCTGTCGCAGTTGAAAAAGATTCGGATGGCCTTTGCCGCACCCTGCCCAAACTATAGCCGGACGACCTCGCGGCGGAAACTTTCCCAAGCCTTCGATCGGCAGAGTGAACGATCTCACTTCGGTCTTAGCAAGCTCTTGTATCAGATTTTCTTCTACGTCTGTTTCGATGTCTCCCAGGAAACGGAGGGTTAAGTGAAAGTTTTTCTGGCTTGTCCATCTAGCAAAACGAATCCTCGGCTCCTGGAGATCGCTCAAAAAGGTTTTGATCGTCTTGGGGAGATCGATGCCGATGAAGAGTCGTTTGGCAGAGGGCATTCTACGAGTGAGGTTTATATTCGAAACGTCCTAGACGTTCCGCTACTTTGAAGCGAAAAATCAAGTAACAAATTTTCCATTTGCGTCTAACCGCGTTTCTCCGTGGTTTTTAAAATCATGCCTAAAATCGCTATTATCGGACCGGGAGCTATTGGCGGTTTGGTTGCCGCTTGGCTCTGCCAGAACGATCGAAACGATGTCTCGGTCTGTGTCCGCACGCCCATTCGTCATATTCATGCGGATACGCCTTATGGATCGTTTGAGGCTCATCCGAAGATCCTTACTGAACCAAGTCAAGGCGAGCCGGTTGATTGGGTTTTGGTAGCCACGAAGTCTTACGATTCCGATAAAGCTGCGGCTTGGTTCGAGGGGCTTTGTCATGATCGGACTCAAGTCGCCATTCTGCAAAACGGCGTGGAGCACGTAGAGCGGTTTTCCCAGTACCTTCCCGAGGAGCGTATCCTGCCAATCGTTGTGCAGTGTCCATCCGAGCGAACCGAGCCAGAAAAGGTCTGTCAGCGACGTCCCGCTTCACTGATTACACCGAACACTGAAGCTGGCGAAGCCTTCGCTGAGCTCTTTTCTCGCACCAAGATCGATATTCTAGTCGAAGATGATTTTCTGACTTTGGCTTGGCGAAAGCTTTGCTTGAACGCAGCGGGCGCAGTGATGGCTCTGACGCTTATCCCTGCCAAGGTGGCCCACAATGAAGATGCTGCAAAGATCATGGAGGGCATCATTAAAGAAGGCGCAGCGGTGGCGAGAGCCGAGGGGGCAAATCTTGATGATAGCGTTGTGGACTTCGTCATTTCGACCTACCAGAAGGCTCCTGGGGATTCGGTTAATTCGCTTCACGCTGATCGGGTGATTGGCAGGCCCATGGAAATAGATTTGCGCAATGGCGTCATTGTTCGCCTTGGGAAAAAGCATGGCATCGCTACGCCTTACAATGAAATGGTGGTTGCCCTATTGAATGCGATTGAAGCGAGAGGGTAGTTTTATACGTTAGAATCTTTCCAAAATCTATCTTGGCGCTATTGAGATAGGTTCTAGTGTCCTGTTAGCTAGGTTCTTTTCAGAACTACAACCGAGCAAACGCGTCCAGAGGCCGCGTTCCACCTTTCACTTATCAAGAAAATGGTGGCGCGCAGCCTCTGGACGCGCGTTTTCGCGCATCTGAGTATTGATATGAACTAGCCTAACGGAACACTAGCCTCTATTCGTCGGAAGAATTGCAGTCTTTCCGCTTTGCTGATCGAACACTTTAGTGGCGTCTCTGCAAGATTCCGAAAGCCTTAAATCACCCTTACCAATGACCAAATATCTTCTAAAAGCGTTTTTACTCTTTCCGTTCCTAGCTGCGCTAGCATCAGCCGGAGACCGACCCAATATTCTTCTCATCATGTGCGATGATGTTGGATACAGTGATATTGGTTGCTATGGCGGAGAGATCAAGACGCCCAACCTCGACAAGCTGGCGGAGAACGGATTGCGCTACACCCAATTTTACAACACCTCGCGTTGTTCGGCTACGAGAGCAGCATTGCTGACCGGACTTTTCCAGCACCAGACAGGTATTGGTTTTCATGTGACGTCGCCTAAAGGGGGCGACGCTTGGGTCGGCGATCTTAATTTCCAGTGCGTGACCATTGCCGAAGCTCTGAAGCCCAATGGCTATTCCAGCTACATTTCTGGAAAGTGGCACATAACCTACATCGACGATAAGCGAAATCCTTCGAAGCGCAACTGGCCCTTGCAACGCGGTTTTGACAGGTTTTTCGGAACGATCCATGGAGCCGGCAGCTTCTATGATCCGAATTCATTGACCATAGATAATGAATACATCGTCCCTCATCAGGATTTCTATTACACGGACGAAATCAGCGATCACATGGTCAAGTTCATCAAAGAGCATGATCAATCGAAACCTTTCTTTGCCTATGTCCCTTACACGGCGGCTCATTGGCCACTGCATGCCCTTCCTGAGGATATTGCCAAATACGAAGGTCGCTACAATGCAGGTTGGGATGCTATTCGCGAAGAACGCTATGCCCGCATGAAAAAAATGGGTCTGATCAAGCCTGAGTGGAAGCTCTCCGAGCCCTATCCCTATCAGCCCTGGGATAGTTTGAGCGCGGAAGAGAAGGCGTTTCACGTTCGCTGTATGGAGGTCTATGCTGCTATGATTGATAACATGGACCAAGGCATTGGCCGTATGGTCGATGCCCTCAAGCGAACCAAGCAGTTCGATAACACGCTTATCTTTTTTCTCCATGACAATGGAGCCGCTGCGGAGCCCTACGGATTTGGAAAGAATCTCAATGTGGATGCTCGCGAAAAGGGGATTATGTGGGAGCCCATGGGGCCTGACGAATTGCAGTACGACATGGAGCCGAAAAAAGCTCGGGACGGCCGACCTATGAGAGTTGGAAAGGGTGTGATGCCTGGGCCGGCCGATACGTACATCGGGTATTCAAGAAATTGGGGCAACGCGTCTAACACGCCTTTTCGTCATCATAAGCACTGGTCGCACGAAGGTGGCATTTCCACTCCGCTTATTGTTCACTGGCCTAAAGGCATTGAGAGGAAGCATCACGGTCAATATCGAGAAACGCCGGGATATCTCATCGATATCATGGCGACGGTTATCGATGTCAGCGATTCCACGTATCCGAGTACCTACGACGGTCGCTCCATTCACCCCATGGAGGGCGTGAGCCTGGCTCCGACTTTTGATGGAGGAGCACTCCAGCGAGAAACCCTTTATTTCGAGCATGAAGGCAATCGAGCCGTTCGGCATGGCAAGTGGAAGCTCGTATCAAAGCACAACGATTGGGGAGCTTACTGGGATCGCTATGCCGAAATTCCTCTGCACGAGTGGGAGCTTTTCGATATGGAAGTGGATCGTACGGAGACCAATAACCTCGCTAATGAATATCCCGAAAAAGTGATTGAACTGGCGGAAATGTGGCTTAACTGGGCCAAGAGAGTGGGGGCCGTGCCCAGAGCCGAGCAACGATTCGTCCCCCGAGAAGAGCGAGAGTTTCGGAACAAGGCGGCCAAGCGGAGTAGTTGATTTTTGCCCACAGATTGCTCAGATGAACACAGAGGCCTATGAGAGAAGGTAATAGTAATCTATCACTCGGAAAAGAATTGATACATCTAAATTCGTTTTTGAATCATGTTAACAATTAATCTGTGCCCGTCTGTGCAATCTGTGGGCAGTTCTTCAAATCAAACTCTTCAAATCTTCTAGACTGATCTTCGCGTTAGCGGCCTCACTGGCTTCGAAGATGTCTTCCAAAAGCTTCCGTTTGGATTGTTGTAGCTGTAGTACTTTTTCCTCTACACTATCAGCGACGATCAGTTTGTAGCTGGTGACAACTTTTGTTTGTCCAATGCGATGGGCCCGATCGGTTGCTTGAGCCTCAACGGCGGGATTCCACCAGGGGTCGAAGTGGATGACCGTGTCTGCCGCCGTTAAATTGAGCCCTGTGCCGCCTGCTCTCAGCGAGATCAGGAAAAGCGGGATATTGTCGTTCTCGTTGAAACGATCAACTTCCGTCATACGATCGCGTGTCGATCCATCGATGTAGCAGTAGGGAATCTCTTGAGCATTCAGTTGCTCTCTTAGCAATGAAAGAATGGATACAAACTGGGAGAAGACAAGAATGCGATGATTGCCATCCATGGCTTCTTCTAGGATTTCCAAGAAGCTGGCTAGTTTTGAAGACGATTCGGCTTCCGCCTGCTTATCTACAAGCCTCGGGTCGCAACAGGTCTGACGCAAACGCAGCAGTTGGGTCAGCATCTTCATTCGTATGGCTCCCTCGCTTGCCTGTTTGCTTTCCAGATCAGAAATCTCCCTTTCGGCAGTTTGTCTGGCTTTGTCGTAAACCGACCTTTGCTCGGGCGTCATCTCTAGGAAGACGACTTGTTCGATTTTTTCTGGAAGCTCGGGAGCGACGCTTCGTTTAGAGCGCCGCAGGATGTAAGGCCCCGCTTGTTCTTGAATACGCTTTTCATGCCAGCGTCTCTCGTCGCCTCGAGCTCCTGCAGGAATAGGCTTCCATCCGCCCGGCATGATAAAGTCGAGAAGCGACATGAGATCCTGGATACTGTTTTCTACAGGTGTACCCGTTAGGAGGACGCGTCCCCGCGTTTGCAGAGAAGCGATAGCTTTTGCATTGCGCGTGCGTCGATTTTTGATGTGCTGGGCTTCGTCGCCAATCACGCAGAGAAATTCCCGAGAGGCAAACAGGGTCTCGTCCCGGATTAATGTTCCGTATGAGGTAATGATCAGGTCGTAGGTCAAGAAAGTAGTCGCGTCTTTGATACGCTGAGCGCCGTGGTTGACGAATACATTAAGCTGTGGGCAAAATTTCTCGGCTTCACGTCGCCAGTTCTCCACGAGAGAGGCTGGGCAGACGACGAGCGAGGTTTCTGCAGAAGCCGAGGTGTGGTTCGAACTTCTTCGTCGCAAGTTAGGGCCGCTGTTGATTCGACCTGGGTTAGACTTTAGACAGGCCAGCAAGGATAGGGCTTGAAGCGTTTTGCCTAAACCCATTTCATCAGCCAGGATCCCGCCCAATTTGTGCTGAAAGAGGTGATACAGCCATGAGACCCCGATCTTTTGATAAGGCCTAAGGACGTTCTCCAGCCTTCCGGGGAGCGTGGGCGTTTTCAGGCGGGATAGATCTTTGAGGGCTTCGCTGCGAGCCTTCCAGGTAGCCGGTGGCTCGAAGTTGGGATTGAGCGATGCTAGATTCTCTTCTACTTGCGGAGCCTTAGCGAAAGGGATTTTATATCGGCCGTTATGAAGGAGGGGAGCTTCCAGGGAATCGGTCAGCGAGCGTTCTAGTTTGTGCAACTGGTTCAACTTGCTTTTCTTTAGCAAGAAGACTTTGTCATCCTTTTCGATGTAATGCTGGCCTGTATTCAAGCTTTGGTTGATTTCCTGGCCGGAAGCCGATCCTGCTTTTATGGATACGTCGATAGCGTATCCGTCCTTTTCCTCCTCGACATTGGTACTGATGCGAGCGTCTCGAAGAGACTCAGTCCGTGATGAAAAATTTTCCGTAAACTCCGCGTGATAGCGGTCTTCCAAGTCGCCCCAGTATTCTCCGAGGAAATTTAGGGTCTTGTGGCGATCTCTCAGCCACCAACGGCGATTCAAGGGTTCGAGTTTGAAACGATGAAACTCCAGAAGCTCGCGAATTTCGGCATAGTAGGGATGCTCGCGTGACGGAAGCGAGATGGAGAGATAGTGGGTCGAGCCATCGACCGTCATCGGGGTTCCGTCGTATGACCAAGTTCGATCTTCCTCTACTTCTGCTTCCTCTTCTTCTCTCCAATTCTGACTTCGTTCGTTCTCCCAGATAGATGAAGATGAGGATGAAGAAGGAGAAGAAGAGGAAGTTTGGATAAATTCGCTTACGCCGACCAGTTCGCTTCCGATCCAATCGATGGGCTCCTTCGGTTTATTGGCCCAGAAGAAGCAAGGCTTTCCTTGCAGAGCCTCGATCAATTGAGACAGTTGCTCCTTATCCAGTTGCAGAAACGAGCCTAGCTTGCCTCCGCACCATTGCAGTAGTGAGAAAGCGGCTACTCGTTCCGACTCATCCAGCTCGGCAAGACTTTCTTGTTGGATTTTTTCCGGAGGACTGATCGAACCATTGGATACTGCGATTTCCAGTTTAGTTGGGATCGCATTTTTCGGGGCGCAATTCTCTAGATTGGGAGGTAGGATGATTCGCAGCTGCATGTCCTGGTTTGCTGGAGGTTGGATTTTCCTCTGGAATTGTCTTTACCAGAGAGGACTAGCGTGCTCGATAGATTGAGCCGAGATTGGCTAGACTGTAGCAACTAATGCTGCTTGTTTGACAATTATTCATTATAAAGTATCCAATAATCGGTAACATGTCTTCTTCATATGCTTGATCTTCTTCAGCTCAAAGAAAAGTACAAAATGAACATGAAGGGGGTCCTCCACCTTGGAGCTCATGAGGGAAACGAACTCCCCATTTATGAACAAATGCTGGTCCCTAACGTAATGTTTGTTGAGGCTAATCCGACCGTTTTCGAGCGTTTGCAACAGAAGGATAGCGATGTTTGTTCAGTTACCCATGTTTGCGCTGCTGTGTCCGACTATACAGGCAAGGCCCAATTCAATATTACCAACAGCGACCAAAGCTCCTCCTTGCTTGAGCTGGGCCGGCACAAGCAACTGTACCCATCGATCGAGTGTGTGGATCAAATCGATGTCCAGGTTTTCCGACTCGACGATCTGTTTGCCACTTACAATCTTGATGCCAGTTTCTACAACTTTCTGAACATGGACATTCAGGGAGTAGAGCTAAAAGCTTTGCAGGGAGCTCCTGAAACGCTCAAACATATTGATTATATCAATACTGAGGTGAATCGTACGGAGCTCTATAAGGGTTGCGCCTTGGTGGGAGAGCTGGTCGCTTTTCTCAGCGAGAAGGGATTCCAGAAAATGGAAACCAGTTTCAAATTTAGTCGTGAATGGGGCGACTATCTGTTCGTGAGAAAGTCGGTTCTGGCTGATTGAGTGAAACGTTCGCTTTTCAATCGGGTTAAGTTCTAGGCGGTATACTTCGAAAGCGTTTTTTTGATCATGTGTATCCGAGTTTATAATCTTTATTCAATCGGAACGCTTACCCCTTAAAGCAATTCCAGTTTCAAACTCCTTATTCTATGAAATGCTCCTTAATCTTATTCGTCGCTTTCTACTCGGCCGTTGCCGCAAACGCCGAGTCTAGTTCGCTTCCTGTTGCTGAGCCGGAGAGTGTTGGCATGTCAAGCGACCGTCTGGAGCGAATGCACAGTCTCGCGCAACAAGTCGTCGACGAAAGTAAGCATGCGGGAATCGTAACGGTAGTGGCTCGTCGTGGTAAACTGGTCGATCTACAAACTTATGGATACAGGGATCTTAATTCGAAGGCGCCGATGACGACAGATAGCATCTTTCGTATCTATTCCATGACTAAAACGATTGTATCCGTTGCCGCCATGGTTCTTGTGGAAGAAGGCAAGGTCGATATTCATAATCCTGTTAGCGAATTCATTCCAGCCTTTGCCGATACCAAGGTGTTTTTCGGAGGTACGACAGAAAAGCCGCTTTTGAAAGATCCAGATCGGCCCATAACAATTCATCACCTGCTTACCCATACTTCAGGTCTTACTAGGAAGAATGAGGATGGACATCCGGTCGATCGAATGTACGCCGCTAATGATCCTATTGAAGCTCCTGATTTCGACAGCTACATCCAGCAAGTTGCCCGAATGCCACTTCGTTTCGAGCCGGGAACGGAATTCAATTACGGTCAATCCATTGATGTGCTCGGCTATGTCGTGGAGAAGGCCAGTGGGCAGAAGCTGGAAGAATTTCTACGCGAACGCATATTCGAGCCCCTCGAGATGGTAGACACCAGCTTTTCTGTCCCCAAGTCGAAACGCCATCGATTGGCGACAGTCTACAGAACGGTTGAGGGCAAGCTTGTGGCCCTGCAAGATCTTGAGGACTTCACGCCGGGCGAGCCGCTGCGAAGCTTTCCCAATGGAGGTGGAGGTTTGTATTCAACTCCTGGCGACTATTTGAATTTTGCTCAAATGTTGCTCAACAAGGGAGTTCTCAACGGGGAACGCGTTCTAGGCAAGATGACAGTCGAATTCATGATCGAAAATCATCTCGGCATGTGGGATGATCCTACCAACGCGTTCAGCCGCTCGGACGGCTTTGGCTTAGGCGGATCCTTGCGTCTCTATCAACACAGCGCCAACACTCTGCTGTCTCAAGGCCGTTTTGGCTGGGGCGGCGCAGCTACCACGCTCTATCGTATCGATCCCAAGGAAGAGCTTATCGTAATGCTATTCGCCCAGCATCGTCCTATCGACCCTTACAAGATCTTCAACAAATATATCAATACGGTCGCTCAAGCCATAACGGAATAGGCTCAGTTTTGAAAGGTTTTCAAGAATTGGAGTCTAGCTTCATTTACAGGTATGAAGGGGGCTACTATCTGTTTGCGAGAAAGTCGCGTTTGGCGAATTGATTGAACGCTCGCTTTCACTGGAGCCAAAAGCGAGGTAGCCTCTGCTCTACGTTCGCATCTAACTGCGATATGGACGGTTTGGGTCCAAGTAGACGGGCAAATTAGCGTTTCAGAAAAGTCACCCCAACGTGATTGTACTTTGATTCGAAAGGCCCTAAGTTAAGAATGTTGTCGTAATCCTTTTAGGTAAAAGTTTTGTATCCATTAATCACTACATGTCAGTAAAATGAGAACTTGGACGGTTAAGCTGCTTCTAAGCGCCTTAATTTTTACGGGAGTAGTTCAGGCTGATCGAGCAGAGAAAGTTATAGCTACTTTTGAAGCTCCGGAGGCTAGACAAGGGGTTGCTGTCGATGAGCGGTTTTTGTATGTGATTTCCAATCACGCTATCGGCAAGTACGATAAAACGACTTTCGATAAAGTCGCTGGCTGGGAATGTCCTGAAGGCGAGCCTCTTATACACCTAAATGCTGGGATTGTCTTGGATGGACTGCTCTATTGCGCCCATTCGAATTATCCGGGTGTCCCCATGACCAGTTCTGTTGAGATCTGGAATCCGGATACGCTGGAGCATGTGGGTTCCCATAGTTTTGGGGTCCTGCATGGATCCTTCACCTGGATGGATCGCAAGGATGGCTTTTGGTATGTTTGCTTCGCCCACTACAACAATCGAGCTAAAGAGCCCAATCGCGATCCTTCCTGGACCACGCTTGTTAAATTCGACGATCAGTGGCGTCAGCTTGAGGGTTGGGTTTTTCCTGCAAAGGTTGTCGAAGAGTTTGGCGACTACAGCAGTTCTGGAGGAGCGTTTGGACCTGATGGTCGACTCTATGTTACAGGGCATGACCACCAAAGGCTCTACATTTTGGAATTTCCCGAAGGTGGCTCTACTCTGATTTATCGTGAAAGCATCGATATCCGGGCTGAAGGGCAGGCTTTCGCTTTCGATCCAGACGATCCCTGGCGGTTCTACTCTATTGTGAAGCGCGAGCGACGGGTTATCATTTCAAGTTTGGAAGCTGTTAACTGATAATAGTTTAGGCGGCAGATTTAGGTTTAGTCTAGTAATCATTCTTCTCTCGTATCTAGAGGATATTGTGGGAGCGGCTCTACGCCGCGATTATGAGCATCGTCTGTAAAGCCTCAGTATCAATCGCGGCGTAAAGCCGCTCCTACAGAGGATTATGTCCGTAAATCCCTTTCAATCTGAACTTCTTAAAACAATCATTTTAAGCTTAGAATAGTTAATCAATCTTTTTTGATTGATTTCATAAAAACAATCAATATCAATTGATATGTGAATTTAAGTAAGCCCTACTATCTGTTGCTGACGGACGTCAAGGGTTCGACGCGCCTAGCGGGTGCCGCTTGGGAAAGACTGATGAAGCGGTTGAAGGTTGAAGTTGCTGACCTAACGGATCGCTACAAGCCGGCGTTGGGGCTATCGCTCAACTATGGCGATGAGGTAACGGGTTTTTTTGAGAAGCCGGCGGATCTTTACGCTATCGCCTTGGCCTTGGGGGAGGCTGTTTATCCTGAGACTTTGATTCGCTTTGTGGCGGTTAAGGGCATGATTGGAGCGACGAGCCAAAACATAACGGAAGTGGGTGGTCCCGTATTCAAGAAGGCTAGCGCTTTGATGGAGCGAATAAAAAAAGAGCGGCGCTATAGTCGATGGTTTTTAGGAGTCTCCCAGGTGGATCGAGCTTTGGACGCCCTGAGCGAGAGCGCTCACTTTGTTCGCTCCAGCATGACATCCTATCAACGAGATGTTTATCTTCTTTTGAAAGAGGGGTTGAACCAGAGCCAGATCGCTGAAAGATTAGGAAAACAGCCCCAATCCGTATCCGATGCCGTTAAGCGAGGAGGAGCCGAACGGGTCATCGAGTGTGAAGAGGCTATTCAAACTGTATTGAAAATGTTGTGACGATGTAGCTGCATTTAGAAATTATGGAAGACCCCAATTCGATCAGTCATTTTTTGCGAAGCTCGGCGATCCTGACGGTAGCATTCATTATCTCTTTTCTGCTAAGCACCTTCATTATTCGTTTTTGCATTTTGAAAAGGCTGACGCCTGGCGATTCTTCGGCGAAAGGTAGTAAGGCGGTGGGATTCTGGATTGGCTTTTGCGAGACGCTTTTGATTTTTCTATTCGTTACCGCAGGGCAGTACGGGGCTTTGGCCATCATTATGGGCGCCAAGGAATTCGTGCGAAAAGAGAAGATCCAGGAAGACGCTTCCTATTATCTCCTTGGCACGCTGGTGAACCTGACCCTGGCTATTTTGGCAGCAAGAGTGGCTATGTGGTTTATTTAGACTATCGTTTCGAGTTTCAGTTTTTTGAATACATCAAAACCCTTGTCGAACGTCACAAGAGCGAAATTTCCGGCGATGGCAAAACCGGCTAGATAAGCGTCCGTGACGCGTTTGGTTGCTCTTTCGAAATTCAAGCAGCATTTCATGAACTCGATTTGAGCTCCTTCAGGTTCTTCAACAAAAAAGATGTTAGGATCTCGGATCAGTTCTCCATAGAACGACCAGGCTTCACGCATCGTCAAAGCTTGGCCTTGCATGACGACATTTGAAGTTAGGAGTCGAATGAGACCCATTTGAGCAACGCGACAAACGAGCAGACAAGCGCCTTCCTCCAAGTCGGAAAACCATTTGCTTGCCTTACGATGGCCTTTGTGTTTGGGGTCGGATAGAGCAAGAAGGACGTTTACGTCAGCTAGGGCGTCCATAGGGTTTCGCACTTTCGTTCAACAATATGGACTCGATTTCCTTGTTGCTTAGGTCATAGCTTTTGCGACCTTTGCTTGGCAGCTTGGGAAGCCTTTTTGCGTCAGGCTGAGAAGCTTCGCGAGCAAGCGAATATTGCAGGCCCTCAATAACCAGTTGCCTAACGGATGCCCCTCGCTCGACAGCTGCCATTTTCGCTCGCTTTAAAAGATCGTCCGGCAGATCAATAGTAGTGCGCATATACATAAATATGTATGTAGATATGTAAATGTCAATAGACTGTATTCAGTTGCGATTATGCTTCCGGCAAAGATTGGCTTTTGGCTTAAGTCGAGAGTTGCGTCTGACAATGCAGATTCTAGTTTAGGCTAAAACCCATACCTCGCTTTGAAGAAGAGAATACTGACCCCGTTGCCGCTGATGTTTATCTCAGCGGTTCTCGTTAATTTCGCAGGATTAAGTCTTTTGGCTCAGGACTCGACCAATTTCCCGACTTTGGGAAAGATCGTTAGATTGGATCCTCGCCTTGATGATCTCTTGCCAAAAGATGCCAAGCTCGAAGTGATTACCTCGGGCTTTACTTGGTGCGAAGGGCCGACTTGGAATAAGAAAGGCGGCTTTCTCCTGTTTTCCGAGATACCGAGCAATACGGTAAAGAAATGGGAAGAGGGTGTTGGCGTGAGCGACTATCTGCATCCGTCCGGCTACACGGGTGTTGAGGATTATGGCTCAGAACCTGGAAGCAATGGCTTATACTACGATCCCGAAGGTCGGTTGATCTCTTGCGAGCACGGCGACCGTCGGGTTTCCATACTCTCTCCCGGCGGCGGCAAGCGTACTTTGGTGGACAACTATCAAGGCAAGCGTTTCAACAGTCCTAACGACCTAACGATGAATTCAAAAGGCGATCTGTACTTTACGGATCCGCCTTATGGATTGCCCCAGCGGTGGGAAGATCCTCGTCGGGAGTTGGAATTTTGCGGTATCTACCTTCTCCGCGCGAATGGAGAGCTTGTCCTTCTCAATGATGAGATGGTTCGGCCGAATGGTATCGGGTTATCGCCTGACGAGAAAACCCTTTACGTGGCTCAATCGCATATCAGCGCCCCCGTAATCATGGCGTATCCAGTGAAGAAGGACGGTACGATCGGCAAAGGCAGGGTGGTATTCGACGCTACTCCTTTCAAGGAAGAGGGCCGTAAGGGCATGCCCGACGGCTTAGAGGTCGATCAAGAGGGCAACATCTGGGCGTCCTGTCCCGAAGGTATCTATATCATCACGCCCGATGGCGATTTGCTTGGCCGCCTTGAGACTGGCGAAGCGACAAGCAACTGCGCTTGGGGAAACGATGGATCCATGCTCTATATCACGGCGGATACCTATGTTCTTCGTATTCAAACCAAGGTTACAGGTTTGGGTTTCTAGCAAGTTGTCGGTAGGCAGACGACAGCGTGTGGTTGAGAAAAAATCAATAAAGGCATTTCTATGGCAAAAGTAGCGATTATCGGCGCAGGAAGTCTCGTTTTCTGCAAAACCTTGATGAACGATTTTCTGGCCACCCCGGCTTTGAAGGGAAGTGAATACTCTTTGATGGCCTTGACCAATACGCGGCTGGATAAGATGCGCGCTTTTGTCCAGCGTATGGTCGATGATAATGGTATTGATGCGACCATTACGAAGACTACTGATCGTCGCGAGGCTCTCAAGGATGCGGATTATGTCGTCGTCATGATACAAACGGGCGGGGTCGACGCCTTCCGTGTCGATTACGAGATCCCGATGAAGTACGGTGTGGATCAATGCATTGGCGATACGATGGGCCCGGGCGGCGTCTTTCGCGCGGCTCGTCACATCTGGGCATTGATGGAGATTGCCGAAGATATGCGGCAGCTTTGCCCGAATGCTTTGCTGCTCAACTACGCTAATCCCATGGCTATGTGCTGCTGGGCTTTGGGTACAGTTGAGGGGCTGCGATTCGTCGGCCTGTGCCATGGCGTGCAAACGACTATGGACTTGATTGCCTCCTACACTGGTTATCGCAAGGACGAGATCGACTTCGTTGCTGCTGGGATTAACCACATGTCCTGGTTCTTGAAGTTAGAGAAAGACGGAGAGGATTTGTATCCAAAATTGCGTGATTGTTTCGAGCGCCCAGAGTACTACGTGAACGAGAAGGTGAGGGGTGAGGTCTTCCGGCATTTCGGCTACTTCATGACGGAGAGCACTGGCCATCTTTCCGAGTACCTGCCTTATTTTCGCAAGAATCAGCAGGCTTTGGATTCCTATTGCGATGAACCCGATTTTGGCGGGGAAACCGGAGCCTACTATAAATACTGCGCCGACTTGGCGGAAAAGTTTACCCACATGGATCCGCTTTCTATCGAAACCTCTGAACTTCAGCCACGCAGCGCCGAGTACGCTTCCCATATTCTAGAAGCTCACGAAACAGGCGAGCCTTTCAAACTGATTGCCAATGTCAGAAACGATGGATACATTACGAACCTGCCCGATGGAGCGTGCGTGGAAGTGCCGACATACGTGGATAGGTTGGGCTTGCATCCCACGGTGGTGGGCGAGCTGCCACCTCAGTGCGCGGCTCTG
>JANQKI010000075.1 GCA_028281165.1 Opitutaceae bacterium
TCCGTTTGAAGACGCCCAAGATCATTTGTCGAAACCGATTGTGAATCTAAGCAGATTGGGACGCTGGATGCACGTCGCGACCGTAGTGGATACGGACAATAAACTCGTGACGCACTATCTCAACGGACGCGTTGTTAACTCCTCGTCAATCGCAAGAAATGTTGAATACAAAGCGGGTTTGTCGACGATAGGAAATTGGAACTACCCTCTCGATACCACTCCGGACCTAATCCGCAGTCTGAATGGGAAAATCGCCGAATTGATGCTGTTCAATGTGGCTCTTTCTCAAGAAGAGGTGCATCGGCTCGCCCTCAAGGACGAAGAAGAATCTCCGCTCGACTTCGCCCTCTCGTCTAATTAACTTTTTGGATACGAGATAGCAAGAGCCACAAAACCGAATTGGATTCTTTGTGAAGAAAACCCTTTCGTCGACTTTGCCCCTAAATCGTCGCAGGACTCCGCTTCACGAATCCTTTTCGATCCCTTCGTAATGCTCGATCTTGAATGCGTACATGACGCCTACCTTTGGGAGGTCATTCACGCCGAAGCCACCTAAATCAATCAGCAACGAATCGCCCTCGCTCTTCCAAAAGACTTTCTTTTGCGAACCCAATAATGATACCTTCGTCGCCTGGTTTGTTCTAATTCCATCGATTTCCAAATAGCCGCCTTCCGGCCATCCAGGAACGATCGCATACACAGTGTCGTCCTTGCTGGTAAAATACGCTTCTTTCACTGCCTGACCTTCCCGCGGCATAATGGTCATCTCGAAAATCGGGCTTGGAACACCGTGATGATGGTCACGTTTCGTGTATTCAACAATCTCTCCATCACTCCACTGGCAATCCCGAATCCATCTGCGTGTCCCGAAAATCGCTTCGCTGTTCACATTCAGCCATTCTCCCATTTCTCTCAGTCTAGCTTCCATGATGACAGGAATACGCCCATCCGCGGTTGGGCCGATATTAAGCAGAAAGTTGCCGCCGCGCGAGACGAGATCCACTAAGGTGAAGATTAGCAGCTGCGTGGTATTATAGTCATCGTAGGTCTCGTTTCGGTTGTACCCAAACGACTTTCCGATTCCTCGATTCTCTTCCCAAAGGATACTGGGATCCGCAAATCCCGAACCGTATTCAGTCGTAAAATACCCGCCATGCTTTTTTCTAACCTTGCCCCAACGATCGTTGATCACGACTTCATCCTTGTTGGGAGCGTTATTGAATAGCCAAGCGAGGAGCGGTCGGGTTTGCCACTTGTCGTCATCCATCCACCAATCGCCGTCGGAAAAGATCACGGCAGGCTGATACTGGTTCACGATCTCCTTGAATTGCGGGTACATCACTTTATCCACGTATTTCTTCAGCGATTCCGGATTCAGCTCATTCCCGTCTCGCGGCTGCTCATTCTCCGGCCAGTATGGATTGAACCAATCCCAGATAGAATAGTACAATCCCATCCTGATACCTTGATCGCGCACCGCGCCGGTAAGTTCGCCCACCAAATCCCGGCCAGGTCCTGAATCGACCGAATTCCAAGGCATCCCAAAGCTCTCGGACGCTTCCTCGTTCGGCCAGAGACAATAGCCATCGTGGTGTTTCGAAACCATCACGACATATTGGGCGCCAGCCTGCTTAAAGGTCTTAGCCCAGTGAGCTGGATCGAACATTTCGCAGGTGAACATGTCACGAAAATCGGAATACTTGAAATCCTCGCCGTAAACTCGATTATGGAATTCCTTAGTCAAAGACGATCGACCGACAGCCGCCTGATCTTTTTGATTCCGATTGGCATCCTTCGCATGCCAATACCATTCAGCATACGTACCTTTGGGAGCGTACGCAGGTACTGAATACAACCCCCAATGAATAAAAATCCCGAATTTCGCATCGCGATACCATTCAGGAGTTTCACGAGAGTCTAGCGACTCCCATGTCGGCTCGTATTTCTTTCCCGCAATTCCGCGCGAGCAAAGACATATAATCAAGAGATGAATAATGATTAATCTAAATTTCATAGCGCCACTAGTATTTTGTTGCGATCCAACGTAGTGTTTCGCGAAATCGAGAAGCCTTCAGGAGCTGAATCTTCCGCCCAAAAAAAAAGGGCCGCCTCTCAGCTGGTAGATCCCACCTCATATGCTTACGGTGAAGTCCTGAGCTTAGCCTTGCTGTTTCAGTATGCGGATGGAATCCCTAGCTTTTTCCAGCGCGGCGAACGGCTGATCGAGGGTTCCTGGATTATCATCGGAACTTGTGGACGAAACATAAAACGACGTACTCGCGTCAAGGTGACTCGCTAGCGAAAAGGATTCGCAGGCAAACCTGCGAATCCTGCATAAGCCCTACTGCGGGAAAAGGTTAAAACATAAACGTACTCGACAAGGACCAGTTCATCGCTTCTGGAGCAATACGATAGACTACGTCCCTACCATCGGGATTCGTGAAAATCGGAATAGGATCCTCATCTCCGAAGATGTTGCGAATATTCAACTGGATTTTCCAATCGATATCATCCTTAAGCTTCGCGCGATAGCTGACCCAACCATCGAAAGTCGTATCCGAGGGGCCTTCGAACATGTTGTTCAGATCTTGAAGCACGAGACCGTCTTCAAATCTAAGTCCTGAGCCTGTGGATACAGCCGACTGGTAACGCAAAGCCCCGCCTACTCCAAATCCAGCAAACCTGCCTTCGGAAAAGCTGTAGTTGGTAACGGCATTAAAGCGCCACTTGCGTAGTTCTGAAGAGGGCACACCATCGTTAGCGCGAATATTGGCAACAGGAGTGAGAAGGCGTTGCTTCCAACGTTCGTCGAGTGTAAGAATCGTATCATCGCTCACCATAGTTTGACCAACGCCGCTCGCTTCGTAGCGTTGCTGCACCTCAAGAGCAAGATCCCATATAGCTTGAGCTGAATTGGATGGCGTGGCTTCGACTTTGGACAAGTTGGCCGCGATGCGCCAGTTGTTGGTAGGATTACCCACAAGTTCCAACTCGTAGCCTTCGGCATTAATATCCCCAACCGCCTTGAATGGAGGCGAGATAACTCCCTTTTGCTCGAACTCGGAGCCAGTGTCGTTCAACTGGAAGTTGAGGGCGCTGCTCATTCTTTCCGGCCAGGCGTCTTCATAAGCTTGGATGAGCTCGTCCACGGTTTCGAAACCAAGATTAATGTTCCTGATGACATTGGCATTGCCGCTTTCGACAGTATAAGGATGACCGGCGGCTTTATATCGCTGCCACGCATTCATCGGATCGCGAACAACGGCGATCGCGTCGCTTACCGGACGGCTATCAACCGCGACGTTCTTAGCCGTCGTCTCAAACCTGTTGATACGGAGATTCCACTTATCTTCGATGAATCCGAAACTAATGCCGTACTCGGTCGTCTTGCCAGTAGGAGCTTGAACGAACTCGAGATTGTGGTCGGTTCCGCTTTCGCCAGCCTGGAAGTTGTCCGCCGAAGCGTAGTGAATCGATAAGCTGGATACTGGCATATTCTCGATCCATTTCTGAGGCGCATGGGCAACCACGCTCCAGGTTGTCGTGGTTTCGGATGGATCGGTTACCTTGTCGATAGCGGCGATCGATCTTGGATCCCTACCTCCAGAATCGTCGCGGATGGGGCCGCTCGTATCGAGAGTGCCATCGGCATTAAGGATCGGCTGTCCGGTTTCCGGGTCAACACGACCTCGCGAGTAATTGGAGACTGTGTCGCTTCTCCGTCCATACAAGCCAACGATATGACCATCCAAGAAATAGGACTGCCAGGCAAAGGCATCGCTGTCTACTTCCAAGCCGGAAACGCTTACATCCTTAACGCGCTCGGCGATGATGAACTGCCTCTCTTCGACAGAATTAATATCGGTGTCATCAACGATATAATGCGCTGTCCAAATGTCGCCAGGATTCGGCATCATGCTACGCGAAAGCTGTTGCAAGCGTACTTCATGCTCTTCTTTCCCGGTGTTATCATCGCTGATAACGAACAGTGGAGAAAAGTCGCGAGCCCAGTGCGTCGGATCGCCACCATCCCGAACCATGAAATTGAGACCATCGGTATACCATCCGGTCTTGGTATGCCTGTCGAACTTCTCCTCGGTCTGGAACAGACCGGTAATCGTGTGGCGTCCCAACCAGTTGCCGAGGTTTTCGTTTTGATCGCGGAAGTCATGCTCGAGAAAAGCGGTAACACGACGAGATTCACGGTCGGTGAGAAAGTTCTGGTCGACTTCGTCCATCCGTTCCCAAGGAGTCATTACCACGCGACCAGCGTTTGGATTGCGCGAGCCATCGACGAGGTATTCGGTGGTATCGATGCTGGTTTGTTCGCGACGTCTTGATTCGAAAGGCTGAAAACGATCCTGATCGAAACGCTGCTTGTCGAGAGCGATTTCGAAACCTCCTTTGCCACCGAACAAGCTTTGCTCGAGGAACACGGTTTGAGCATCGAATTCGGTGAAGACGCTGTTCATATCTCCGATGAGCAGCTTATTGCGGTAATCGAACACATCGCGATTGATGACCGACTCGGCCCTGAATCCAAGACCGTGCCCCGATTCCATGTAAGCTCTGGACAATTGGTGTCCGTTCGGCTCGGCCGAGAGTGGCGTTCCATCAATATGGAAAGCGTCGGTTGGCACCGCCTTCGGGCGAGTGGAGAAGCCCTGAATGTGAGCGATGTCGCCAGTATGACCTACACTTCTCGTGCCGTCAGGCTGGATGACCATCGTAGTACTATTGGCCCAGAAGAACGGAGTCGAATACAGATCCATGAAGCCTTCGGCAGCGGCGTTTTCCTTGTATCCAGGAATGACACGACCATCCTCAGTAACGTGGAATCGGGTGTCGAGCAGGCCCCACTTCCGCCAGGTACTCGTTAGTTGAGCGTGGCCACCCGTGATCGGATCGTAGTCGATGCCATTATACGGCTCGAAATCGAACGGAGGACGGAAAAAGCTTTCGTACCCCATTGTAGGAGGACGGTAGGCTGGAGGTATGCGATCGATCTCGCCCGCTTCGAAATTGCCACGGAGAACGGTCTTTCCGAAAAAATCGCTGTTCTCGTTTTTGAGTAAGACGGCATTGAATGCCAAATACGCGCGTCTCTCCAGCTCGCTAGCAGGATCCTGAGCGTATTGAGTGTCGTCATACAATCCAGACACCTTGATAGCTAAGCGATCTTCGATCACGGTGCGATCGATGTTGAAGGAACCGCGCGTCGTTCCATGGCCGTCGAAACGAATATCGTAGCGATTCCTATTAACTCCAACAGTCGGAAACTTGACCCCGTTCTCGATCACCCCAGCTGCGGAACCGAGACCGAACAAGAGCGAGTTCGCTCCTCTACTAATCGTGATTCCGCTGGTGTTGTAGCGATCGATGGGAATATCCGTCGAGAAGTAATTGCGCGTGAAGTTCGGCTCCCCGATCCCGCGCACGCGAGCGGTTTGGGATGGATTCGCTCGTTCTTCGATGTCCGTGAAATAGGTGGAACCGCTATCTATGGCGCCCGAGTAGTTTCCCTCCGGTCCACCGATCTCGGTAGAGCCTGTGTATTGCAGGAAATCCTCAATTCCCGTCGATCCAGTATCGTCGAGAAATTCTTCGGTCACGACCGAGATAGCAGCGCCCAGGTCTTTGAGGTTTGTCTTTATACGCGTACCAGCAAGTGTGGATCTCGCTTGGTACCCGGTACTGTCTTCCGCCGACACCATAAAAGGACTCAGCTCGAAGACCTCTTCATCGCCTAGGTCTTGTCCAACCGCTACATCCGTAGCAAGTCCGACAAGAGCTGCGGATACAAACGTCCGCAGATAACATAGTGAGGCAAGTATTTGTTTCATAGGGTATTCATGGTTTATATTTTTCAAAGAGCTATATTCCTCTCTCGAGAGAATTCAGCTTTAACCCAAACTTGTCCCGAACCAGGGTAACGTTTCTATAATTCCCCGATTCTTTTTTATATTCAGAAAACTTATAGAACCGGAGACTGCCAATAAAACATCTCCATATAATATATTTGATTTATGGATACTAAAAAATATGGACCGACATCACAGTAAATCCACTATTTATTTAATATTTGGATACGTTTAAAAACAGGAAACGGTCCAATCTTCCCCTTACATTCTATCACTTATTCAGCCAAGGGCGTATTTAGTTGTCATCAGCCCGAGAGGTGTTTCGCGAATAAGTATACCCATAGCAACCGTCTTCGCCCTTTGGGCTACGCCGAGTTAAGAGCTGCGGGTATTTGAAGGTAACGGCTAGCGCGGTTCCATGCCGTAGCCAATGGCGAAGGTTGGTCCCGCTAGCCACCATCGACAAAAATTATGGCCAGCGAGGACGCTGGCCGCTACCTATTGCCTTAACAACTTCAAGCTACAGCTCGATCCTAAACACTACTCCCAACGAATCAGCATCAACACCGGGCATGATGACTTCGAGCCCATCGCGAGTCCATCTCCAGTCCACCTTAGTCTCATGGCCCAGCATCGTTATATTCCTTACCTTCGAGTACTCGCGGATTTTATTGAATGTCTGCATCGCGAATCCCTTGCCCGCTCCTGGCCAGCCTAGAATGGTAGCGTAAACGACTTTTCCATCTTTGCTCTGGGTGAAACGAACGTCTTTAGGCGTGTATTCCTTTTCTTTCACGAAATGCCCTCCAAAGCCTTCGCCAAGACGAGTCGGGCCTTCTCCGAAAGCAATCCATGGCCGCGTATCATAAATAGCTTCTCCATTGACGGCCAGCCACTCGCCCATCTCGAGCAACAGCTTGCGCTGATCCTCCGGGATCGTTCCGTCCGCCTTGGGCGATATATTCAATAAAAGGATACCGTTCTTACTTACGATATCTATCAAACCGTGAAGCACCAATGATATGCTCTTGAGCGACATTGTGTCCGTATAGCACCAGCTTCCGCTACTAATCGTATTGTCGGTGAGCCAAGTGAAATCAGTTATCCGGTTTAGTCGTCCTTTTTCAAAATCCTGCACGCCCACCTCGGGAGGCAAGTCCTGGTGTTTGGCATTGATGACGACTTCTCGCCCGCTCTCCTTAGCGTCTTTGATGTAGTAATCGAGCACCTCCATCTGAACGCGATCAGGTATCATATCGAGCCATGTATCAAACCAGATGATATCGGGTTGATACTTGTCGATCACCTCAATCACCTTCCCTTTCCAAACCTTTTCCACCCACTCCCCTTCGTTCATGTTTCCATAAAGCAACGCAAGTTCGGGATCGTCCGAAGTCATGGGCATTCCTTCAAATCGGGGAAAATGACTATCCCAAAAGTAGGATTTAGGATCGCCGTCAATCCCAGGCCGAAAGGGGCGCTGCAAGTTGCGAGCATGGTGAAATGATGTGATCAATTTCATTCCTCGCTTGCGAAGCTCGGCAGCGATCTCTCCCGTGATGTCTCGCTTTGGTCCTCGGTCAGCAGCGTTCCAGGGCGTGATTTCGCTATCCCACATCGAAAACCCGTCATGATGCTCCGCGACTGGGCCTGCGAATCGAGCGCCCGCTTTTTCGAACAACTCTGCCCATTCCGCGGCATCGAAGTTCTCGGCTCTGAACATCGGAACGAAATCATGGTAGTCGAATCCTCCCCCTTGTTCGCCATACGCCTTTTTATGATGTTCGAACTCAGCTGTGCCCGGGAAGTACATCCATCTTGGATACCACTCGTTTCCGTAAGCAGGAACCGAATACACGCCCCAATGAAAATAGATTCCG
>JANQKI010000189.1 GCA_028281165.1 Opitutaceae bacterium
TCAGCTAGGCGTTGTCGCATGAAATCACTACTTTTTTTACTCCTAATATTGACCGCGCATAGCCTTGGCGCCGAGCCCGAAGCATCTTCCGTCTACGACCGCAGCGCTGACCAACACGATTTTATAGTTTTCATGGAAGAAGGTGGATGGTGCTGGTATCAGGACCCACGGGTTATTGTCCGCGAAGGCAAGCTTTTCATCGGCGCCGTTCGCGGAAATGGCAACGGGGAAGCCCTGGTGGGCGTATATGATCTGAAAAACGAAAAACCGATAGGGACGGCCGTGATGCACCCAAAGTTCGACCGCGATGATCACAACTCGCCGGTCTTTTATGTCCGCCCGGACGGAAAGATTCTAGCCGTCTATGCAAGACACGGCAAGGATCTCTATCACCGCTCGCGTACATGCGACCCGAGCGATCCGCTCGACTGGAGCGAAGAGATACGCTTCGAGCGCCGTTCATCTAACGAGAAGGACAAGGTAACCTATATGAATCTTTATCACTTAAAGGATGAAGATACGCTCTATAATTTTTTCCGTTTCGTCGAATTCAATCCAAGCTTCGTGACATCCAGGGATAATGGCGATTCATGGAGCGAACCGACACATTTCTTCAAGAGCGAAGCTGACGGCAGGCATCGCCCATACCCTCGTTACGCCAGCAATGGCAAAGACACGGTTTATATCAGTATCACCGACGGGCATCCTCGCAACTTTGGCAACAGCTTATATTACTTTGAATTTCGAGCAGGAAAC
Source organism: Opitutaceae bacterium (assembly GCA_028281165.1). Classification (GTDB taxonomy): domain Bacteria; phylum Verrucomicrobiota; class Verrucomicrobiia; order Opitutales; family Opitutaceae; genus JANQRT01. The sequence goes on from JANQKI010000189.1 coordinate 757, forward strand.
TTCTACCGGGCTGATGGCGCCTTGATCAAGAATCTGAATACGGACGGGCCGCTGCGTCCCAGCGAAGCTGAACTGGTTTATCGCGGGAGCATGACGCAAGAGAAGCCGGAGGGCTTTGAAAGCGTCCCCAATGCCGCATGGACAAGTTCGATCGCCGTAGACGCGGGCGGACACCCTCACATTGCGTATTCCCTCTATCTAAGCAACGACGATCACCGGTACCGACTTGCTTCCTGGGACGGCGCCTCATGGGTTGATCGCGAAGTCGCGTATGCGGGCAAATGTCTCTATCCACGTGAATCGAGCTACACCGGTTTGATTACTTTGGATCCGGTCGATCCGACTGTCGTATTTATTTCAACGGACGTTCACCCTACCACAGGCAAAGATACAGGTGGCCTGCATGAAATATACAGAGCCAGAATTAAAGCCGGAGACGACATTCATTCGATTAAATGGGAACCCGTCACCGTAAACTCGCCTATCAGGAATATACGTCCAGTTATAATCAATGAAAAAGGGAAACGCGTAGTCCTCTGGAATCGGGGTGTCTTTACTAGCTATACAGATTATCAACTCGATACTGTCGGCCTCATCGAAAAAACAAGGCAATGACGTACAAAACGCGATAGTCAATGACGCTAACGGTTCATAACTACGCTCATCGTTGTGAAAAACATGAATATTAAACTGGCGATACCCGTACTCCACGTTTCAGAAATCAAAAGAGCGTTAGAGTTCTTCTGCGATAAACTTGGATTCAGCAAGGAATGGAGCTATACACCTGACCAAAATTCTATAGACCCTACTTATGCTGCGCTTAAGAGAGAGGGATCATGGATTCACATTTCATCTTTTCCAGGCGATGGCGTTTCAGGCGCCGTGACAAATTTCATCGTCAGCGACGTCGACGCCCTTCACCAGGAATTCAAAGAGAAGGGAATCGAGTTCGTCTTGGAGCCTTACGATCAAACATGGGGGAATAGAGAAATGTATTTAAATGACCCTGACGGAAATAAACTCAGATTTGTTCAAGAGAAATAGAATTTTGGAAACATCGCACTGAGGCAACGGCTTACAGCCGCCGCCTCATGCGGACGTTATCTACATGAACACTATGCAACGGATATGCTTACTCCTATTTATCACGAGCCTTGTGAGCCTCTCTCGGGCGGCGCCCGATACTGAAGAAATTCGAAGATTAGAAAGTAGAATTTCCCAGCTCGAAAGGGAAACCCGAGCACTAAAGTCGGAAACCCGCAGCCTAAGGAATGAAGTCGAAGACATTGGATTTATATTAATTTTCTTCGGATTCTTCTGCGCCCTTTGGGCTCAGAATACGGGTAGAAATGCATGGTTATGGTTTTTCCTAGGCTTCTTCTTCCACGTTATTACTGGTTTTATCCTTCTCTACAAAAACAGTTCGGATAAAAAGAGATGACAAGGCAGCTCACAAAAACAATGACAGCCATCTACGACAGTATTGGGAAAGACTATTCTAAAACGAGAGCTGCTGATTCAAGAATCGCAAAACGTCTCATCGAGCTCCTCCAGCTGCCTTCAGGATCGAGTATCTTGGATATTGGCGCTGGAACCGGAAACTATAGCTACGAGCTTGCCGAGCGCGGTTACCGAGTCACTGCGCTCGAACCTTCCAGAATAATGAGAGATCAAGGGAAGAAGCATTCAAGATTGTTTTGGATTGCAGGAGAGGCGGAGAGTCTTCCTTTCGAATCGGGAAGTTTCGACGGAGTCGTAATGACATTGTGCATACATCATTTCTCGGATTGGAGAAAGGCATTCGAAGAAGCGGTTCGCGTTTCAAGAGATGGTCCTATAGTGGTCTTTACCTTCGATCCCGATTTCGAATCCGGATTCTGGCTCTTCGATTACTTTCCTGATTTCGTGAAGAACGATCGCGATTGGTTGCCGAAGATAGAGGAAATGAGGGACTATTTCTCTGACAAGCTTGGCAGATCGATGTCAGTTCATCGCTTCGCGCTTCCTTCCGACACAGTCGATCACTTTGCCGCTGCAGGATGGGCAAAGCCAGAGCTGTACTTGAACGAAACGTTTCGGTCGGGAATCTCATCATTCGCTCGCTTGGATGAGCAGCATGTCGAATCTGGATTGGCGCAGCTTTCCGAAGATCTAGATTCGGGCGCTTGGGATCGAAAATTTGGATACCTGAGAAATTGCGAGAACTTGGATGTAGGGTATGTATTTCTAGAAATTATAAACTGAGAACCATTGGCTCGTCTCAATGCCTACGGGTGTCGCAAGCTCGGTACAGGCCACGACGCGGCCTTCTTGAGACAGCCAGACGTAGGGCGAGAGATTATGAAAAGAAAAAACCAACTCGTTAAACTTCTACTGGTCACAGCAACATTGCTTTCACCCAGCGTATTCGGATCGGACTACGCAAAAATTAGTGATCGAGTAATATTCCGACCAGAATCGGGCAAGATCGATTCCGAAAGCCTAGAGAGCATCATCGTATGCGAAGTGCTGGAAATCAATGGAAAGGAAGTGGAGAGACAAAAAGCTAAAAAATCTGGCGATCCTCCATATGTTCTGATTCCCGCGGGCAATCACCGCCTCAAGGTACTTAAGAAGCGAGCGTGGGGCTTGCCAGGTGAAAAAGGGGAAATTGTCGAGTTAAATGTGTCAGTGAAAGCTGGATTAATATATACAATCAAAGATACCGAAAACGGTGTCGCGTTTTACGAGTCGAAAAACGAATAAGCCGAACAAAACGCTGCTCACAATTTTGTACGCTAGCGCGTCCAAAATATGAGAGCTTAGCGTTAAGTAGCGAAAAAGATGAAAGCTCTCCTCGTGATTGATATGCAAAAGGCGTCGTTCGCGCAAACCGAACGTTACGATGCGGAGGGCGTTGTTAGTCGAATCAATGGGCTAGCAGCCGAGCTCCGAAAAAACGGACATAAGGTAATCTTTGTTCAGCACGATGGGAGCGAGTCTGATGGACATCAGGCTCATTCTCAAGGTTGGGAGATATTGGATGAGCTCGTTAAAGAAAAGGAAGATCTGGTAGTCCGAAAGTCGAGCTGCGACTCATTCTACAAGACTCAGCTTGAAACCATCTTGATGGATCTAAAAGTTAAGGAACTAATCATTACAGGATGCGCTACCGATTTCTGTATAGATACGACAATCAGATCTTCTTTGAGCAAGGACTTTTTCGTGACGATTCCCCAAGGCTGTCACACTACAGGCGATCGCCCACACCTAAAGGCAGCAAAGGTCATAGCTCACCACGAATGGGTTTGGCGTGATCTGATTTTCCCCAACTCAGGAATCAGAGTTCTACCATTTGATCATGTAGTTAAAGAAACAATACTTGACCAGACGCTTGACAAAATCGGTACCAGCTGCGTCGGCCCTAATCGAGTCAGCTAGACGTTAAGCGATGAGAGAATTCGGATACAGCAAAGGAAATTTGTACGCAAGTGTCATAGCTTTTGCCGGCATCTCAGCTTACATCCATTGGAAGCATCCTGACGCTATAGTTTGGGCATTGCCTTTCGTCGCGATAATAGCGTCCTTCCACTTTATTTATCCTATGGCAAAAGTCGTCTTGGACGAAGAAAGGATCAGGATTTCGTATCTTTACCCATTCCGCAAGAATCTGGAGATCGAGCATCATGAAGTTGAATCTTACAACCCAGTGAAAATGAAGAAAGGAAAGAAAGATATTTTGATTATGGGATTTGTCACTCCTAGAGGCGGAAAGGCTCACATGCTTTGGAGTTCAGGCACAAGGGATTTTGAAGAGCTGTCCGCAATTCTAGAAGGATCGTATCCACGAAAAGATTATACAGCTGATCCAAGCAATCGAGGCAATGTCGGCTAATCACCGTCGTCGGCCCAGTCCGACGTTCGTTTTGAAAGACAATTATGAGCAGATCTCCCAACGTTGTATTCATATTTTCTGACCAATGGAGAGCCCAAGCCACCAGCTATAACGGAGATCGAAACTGTGAAACACCTGTATTGGACAGACTGGCTGCTGACAGCATCAACGTGACGCATGCCGTCTCCGGCTGCCCCGTATGCTGTCCGTATCGCGCTAGTCTCATGACAGGGCAATATCCTCTTACGCACGGAGTCTACATCAACGATGTGGAGCTGAATCCCGACTGTATGTCCCTTGCGCGAGTGTTCGGGGAAAATGGATACGACACGGCATACATCGGCAAGTGGCACCTCTACGGAAGTCCCGACGGAAAGTACGGTCGACGGAAGGCCATCGTTCCACGTCGCTATCAATTGGGGTTCGATTACTGGAAGGGATTCGAATGCACGCATGCCTACCATGACTCGACGTACTTCTTCAACGAAGACCCTACTCCACGCAAATGGGAGGGCTATGACGCCTTTTCCCAAAGTCAGGATGCGTCCAGATATATTCATGACAATGCCTCTACGGAAAAGCCCTTTTTCCTCATGCTGTCGTGGGGGCCGCCGCACTCCCCCTTGCACACGGCTCCGGAAGCCTATCGAAAGCGATACGAAGAGCGCCCGATCACGTTGCGCCCTAACGTGCCTCCAGAATATGAGCAGAAAGCGATTGAGGACTTGCGGGGTTACTATGCTCATATCGCAGCTCTCGATGACTGTCTCAGGATCGTCCTCGATGCCATCCATACGTCAGGAATCGAGAAAGACACCATTCTCGTCTTCACTTCCGATCATGGAGACATGCTCCAGTGTCATGGTCTCGAGAAAAAGCTCTTTCCCTGGGACGAATCCATACGAGTCCCTTTCTTGCTAAGGTGGCCACAGCTTCTCCACAGCGCCGGTCGCGAACTGGCCATCCCTCTCGATGCTCCTGACATTATGCCTACTCTGCTTGGACTTTGCAGCTTACCGATTCCGGCCACGGTTGAGGGACGCGATTGGTCCGCCTACTTCAGCAACCAATGCCAGCCTGACGGGAGCGAGGCAGCCCTTCTCAATCTGCCAGCTGAATTCACTGAAGTCAGAAAACGCAGAATGAAAGCCTACAGAGGACTTCGCGCCGTTCGCTATACCTACGTTAGAACTACCGATGGTCCCTGGCTGCTCTACGACAACGAGACCGATCCCTATCAGAAGAACAATCTGATCGGAAACCCGACACACGCTCACATCCAGAAAGAATTGGAATCTCGCTTGCAGAGTCGCCTTGCCTCGCAAGGGGACCAGTTTCTTGACGGCAGGCAATACCTCGAGCGGGACGGGTTGACTCATTACCAGGAAGTAAATAACCCTTGCCAGCAGATATGGAAGGATCCATGGCGTAACCGCGACAGCGAAATCGGAAAAGCGATTTTATAGAAAGAGAATAGATATTGTATCCAAATTTCAATGAGTATGAAATGGTTTAAAATCCTTTTAAGCGCGCTATCATCGTATGCGTATCTGCAAGCATTGGCTCATGGGCAACAAGACGAAGACCAAGCAAACGGAGTTCCGGTTCTCGACTGGCCCATAGAAATTGTATCAAGCGATCACGGATTTACCGAAGGCGCAGCGATAGATCGGGAGGGCTCGGTCTATTTCTCGGATCTGGATAAGAGCAGGATTCTCAAGTTCTATCCGGAGTCGAGAAGAACGGAAGTTTGGAGCGACGAAAGCTACAATTCGAATGGGTTGCTCATCATTGACAACTGGATGTATGCCTGCGAGGCCTCGGGGCGATCCGTTGTCCGCTACGATCTGACTCGTGGTCCGGAATCCAGGGAAGTCATAGCCGATCAGTTCGAGGGGAAACGTTTCGGCAGTCCCAACGATTTGGCGCTTATCGGCAACGAGCTTGTATTCAGTTCTTTCTATTGGAAAGGGATTCTAAGAAAAGAGGATGCCGTCCGCGAGATCTTCGAAAATCGCTGTTACGTTCTCAACTTGGATAACGGTAAAGTTCGATCATTGCCTCATACCTTTCAAACGCCGAATGGTGTAGTCTTTGATCCAATACGCAATGTTCTGTATTTAACGGAGATGAAGGCATCGCGGATTTACCGAGCCCACGTGGATAACGGAATCATCGGAGATACCGAACTGTTTATCGATTTGGCCGCCATAGAAAAGGGAAAGCCGGATGGCATGACGGTAGACCCCAACGGAAGGCTCTACATAGCGCTCTATGGAATGAGCAATGAGCTTCTCGTCTTGAACCCAAACGGAAGCGTTGTGGGCGTGCTTGCTACGGGTCCGAAAACCTCCAATTGCGCGATATCCAAAGACGGTAAAACACTATACATTACGGCTGACCACAAACTGAAAAGAGTCCAGATTCCCTAGGGCGTTAAGTTGAATCTGTCTCACAAGTCGCATTATGAATCCCTAGGCATGATGGGTGAATGTAGGAAGCTCGCTTGCGAGCGATATTTCCAGGAGGCTAATTGTACCAATCGCTCGCAAGCGAGCTTCCTACTGTTTATTAGCGGGCTCTAAGAAAACATGAAAGTAACCTACTACGCGGCAACAAGCTTGGATGGCTTCATTGCTAGGGAAGATGGGGATGTCTCTTGGCTTGATGAGATGGACATTGATATGGCCGAGGCGGGTTGCGAAGCCTTCTTTGCAAGCATCGACGGTCTCGCCATGGGGCGTCACTCCTATGACTTTGTCTTCAATTACGGATCGTGGCCCTACGAAGATAAACCGACTTGGGTTTGCACGAGCAGAGAACTAGAGATTCTCAAAGGAGCGAATCTCAAGATTGCAAAAACCGTGGATGAGATAATCGCAGGTGCCGAGTCATCAGGATTGAAACACCTTTGGCTGGTGGGTGGCGGCAAGCTCGCTTCTTCGTTTATTGATAAAGGTCTCTTAACGCATCTAAGCATCACCGAGATGCCTATCAAACTCGAGTCGGGCATACCGCTCTTTTCAGATCACAGAATAGAAGATCTGCCTGCTAAAGAGACTGAAATATTGCAGAAAAAAGGATTTCGTCAGATAGAAATCGCTTTAGGATAATTCTCAATTCTACCGACAAAATATATCGCCGCATTCGATACGATGATCGAAGTAACGTTTCAACCGGCAACTATTGGCGACCTGGACTTTGCTCATGACGTGACAAAAGCCAACATGGAGAGTCTCGTTGATAAGCATTATGGAGGTTGGGATAGCGAAATCTTTAAGAGCGGCTTCGGATCAAATCTTGAATATATAATCTTTGCCGATGGAGAGAAAATCGGCTTCATGAGCTATTCCATCGAAGAGGATCGAAAGCTCTTCTTAAGAAACTTGCAGCTCGTAAAGGAAAAACAAGGACAAGGATTCGGTACTATAGTAATGAAAAAACTAGAGAACGTAGCTTTAAAGTCTGGATGCGAGTCTCTCATACTGGCTGCTTTCCCAGACAATCCGGCATATCGGTTCTATAAGGGATTGAAGTATCTGGATACAGAATCACGTGGAACGCTGATCATGATGAAAAAGAATTTGATAGAGCCACGAGGCAGTGGCGATCAGTCTCCCTGAGTCAACTTTTACGTCGAACGACCAAACAATGAGAGCTGCACATATCATGCTGATTGGTTTCATCCTATCTTTCCTTGTTCCTTCGTATGGAAGACTGAAGTACAGATGGACTTACGAGGAGCTCGTTGAAAAGTCTGATCTGATCGTCATTGCAACACCAATTTCCGTAAAGAAAAGAGGTAAGTCTGTTTTTCCTGGCGCGAGAATGACTGAGGAAGATGGTAGCTCAAAACCGATTCCAGCAATAAAAACAAGAGTCAAATTCAAGGTACTAGCCGTTCTAAAGGGAACGCATGAAGGCGAAACACTCGTATTTAATTATCTCAGACCAGTCCCCATCAACAAGCTTATTCTTAGTGGTCCACTAGTTCCCTATTTTGGTACTCATGAGAAAAGAAGATTCCTCATGTTTTTAAAAAGAGACTCTAAAGAAGGATACACCACAGTCTCAAGTCTGGTCGATTCGCTGGATAGCGTAAAAGACCTTGGTCTGTGGCCCTAAGTCCCACCTACGGATTGGTTTAACCCAGTCCTTCCTCAACCGTATCAATCTAGAATACCTTCGTCAAAAAAGTGTGATGTTTAGCTAAGAAGAGCTACTTCGGCTAAGCATTTCACCTTCTGACCCTAGGAAACATCCTTGCCGCCTTTGCGGATGGAATGATTTTACTTTTGGACGCCTTCTGGCATCCGTATTAGACTTAGTGAAACAAGTCTTGGTCATTCTTGGATTCTTATCGAGCGC